>JAKAFG010000266.1 GCA_021818125.1 Pseudomonadota bacterium
GATCTCGGTGCCATCGGCAACGACGCCGGACTGGCCTCCGCCCTGACCCAGTTTCAGGCCCTCAAAGAGGACCTGCTGCGGGAGAATCAGCGCTATTTCGGGCATCGCTATCTCATGGACAGGGTCTTGCCCGGTGGGGTGGCCTTTGATCTCACGGCGACGGCCATCGCGGCGCTCCACAGTGCGGGGCAGGCACTCAAAACCGCTGTCGGGCGCCTGCAGGAGATCCTCGCCGAACACGGCGGACTGCGCGACCGCGTGGTGCAACTGGGCGTAATTTCCCCCGAGCGGGCGGCGCACCTGGGACTCATGGGGGTTGCCGGCCGAGCCAGCGGCCAGGCCTGGGATTTGCGGGTGCAGTTCCCCCACACCCCTTATGACCAGCTCCAGATACGGATGGCCACAGCCACGGAAGGCGATGTCGCGGCACGTATGGCCGTGCGTTTTCGGGAGATTTCCGAGTCGCTGCGCTTACAGGAGGAAATACTCCAGAAACTGCCCGACAGTAACATATACCACCCGCTGGATCTCCGTGATGCTGCGGGTAAAGGCGTCGGTTGGGTGGAGGGCTGGCGGGGCGAGATATTCTTCTGGCTGCGCATGGAGCAGGGAAATATTCGCCACTGCCGCCCCCAGGACCCCTCGTGGACCCTTTGGCCGGCTCTGGAAGAGGCGGTCCTGCGCGATATCGTCGCGGATTTTCCGCTCATCAACAAATCTTTCAACCTGAGTTACAGCGGCCATGATCTTTGAGCACAGCGCCCGGGCGATTCCCGAAAGGAGACGATGATGTATCGGATACTGCGCGAGACCCTGCGGCTGGGAAAAGTCGGGGAAAAACCGCCGCTGACAGAGCGGGACCCCGCATCCACCAGCCCCTCCTGCTTCCGCCACAGTCTCAGCATCCGCCATGTGGATGCTGGCTCCTGTAATGGCTGCGAACTGGAGCTCAATGCCCTGAGCGGTCCACACTATGGACTGGAGCAGGCCGGTTTTCGCTTCACCGCGTCCCCACGCCACGCCGATGTGCTGACGGTGAGCGGGCCGGTGACCCGCCATATGGTCGCGGCTTTACAAGACTGCCACAACGCCATGCCCGAACCGCGGCGGATCATCGCCATCGGCGACTGCGCCTGTTGCGGCGGTGTGTTCCGGGGCAGTTATGCGGTCATGGATGGTGTCGCAGCCGTATTGCCGGTGGATCTGCAGATACCGGGCTGCCCGCCGGACCCTGACGCTCTGCTGCGGGGACTTTTGCAGGCGTCCGGGGAACGGATGGGGGGTTGATGCGGGGTGTTGTCCTGACGTTCAAAGGTTGCCCACAGGTGGGCAAAGCGCTGACAGAAACAAGTCATAACATTTTACTTATTGGTTCAATAAGGTTCTTCTGGTTATGTCGGCAGTCTTGTTAATGCTACAATAACGGGGTTTATTTTATAAAAAATATCCTGGTCGTAATGTCCGTTACGCCGGATCAGATATGAAGTTAGCAACAAAATCAAGCTTTCCTATCAATATGCACATAAGGAGCAACCATGGATCAATCTAATCGTTATGCCGATCTTTCCCTAAAAGAGGAAGATCTTGTCGCCGGTGGTAAGCACATTCTGGTGGCCTACAAAATGAAGCCCAAGGCTGGCCACGGTTATCTGGAGGCCGCCGCCCACTTTGCCGCGGAATCGTCCACCGGCACCAACGTCGAGGTATCGACCACCGACGACTTCACCAAGGGCGTGGATGCGCTGGTCTATCACATCGACGAAGCCACCGAGGATATGCGCATCGCCTATCCGCTGGAGCTGTTCGACCGCAACGTCACCGATGGCCGCATGATGATTGTCTCCTTCCTGACGCTGGTCATCGGCAACAATCAGGGCATGGGCGACATCGAGCACGGCCAGATGATCGACTTCTTCATGCCCCCGCGCGCCATTCAGTTGTTCGACGGCCCGGCCAAGGATATCTCTGATCTGTGGCGCATCCTCGGCCGCCCGGTCAAGGACGGCGGCTATATTGCCGGCACCATCATCAAACCCAAGCTGGGTCTGCGCCCCGAACCCTTTGCCGCAGCGGCCTATCAATTCTGGCTCGGTGGCGACTTCATCAAGAATGACGAGCCCCAGGGCAACCAGGTCTTCGCCCCGGTGAAAAAGACCATCCCGCTGGTGTATGACGCCATGAAACGCGCCATGGACGAAACGGGTGAGGCCAAACTGTTCTCCATGAACATCACCGCCGACGACCATTACGAAATGTGCGCCCGCGCCGACTTCGCCCTGGAAACCTTTGGTCCCGACGCCGATAAGTTGGCCTTTCTGGTAGATGGCTTCGTCGGTGGGCCGGGCATGATCACCACGGCACGCCGCCAGTATGCCGGCCAGTACCTGCACTATCACCGCGCCGGCCACGGCATGATCACCTCGCCCAGCGCCAAGCGCGGCTACACCGCCTTCGTGCTGGCCAAGATGTCCCGCCTGCAGGGTGCGTCCGGTATTCATGTGGGCACCATGGGCTACGGCAAGATGGAAGGCGGTGCCGACGACCGCAACATCGCCTACATGATTGAGCGCGACAGTTGTGACGGTCCCGTTTACCATCAGGAGTGGTATGGCATGAAACCCACCACGCCCATCATCTCCGGCGGCATGAATGCCCTGCGTCTGCCCGGCTTCTTCGAGAACCTGGGCCACGGCAACGTGATCAACACGGCAGGCGGCGGCTCCTACGGCCATATTGACAGCCCGGCGGCCGGCGCGGTCTCCCTGCGTCAGGCTTACGAGTGCTGGAAGGCGGGTGCTGATCCCATTGAGTACGCCAGGGAACACAAGGAATTCGCACGAGCCTTCGAATCCTTCCCGGGCGATGCCGACAAACTCTACCCAGGCTGGCGCGAAAAGCTGGGCGTACACCGGTAAGCCTCTGACTCAAACCGGTTCCGGTAGAT
>JAKAFG010000267.1 GCA_021818125.1 Pseudomonadota bacterium
CCGGCAAATCCGGGAAATTCGCCAGCTCCTCAAAGACCCCCGGGTGCGGGTGACGGATGTGGCCAAGCGTTATGGCGTATCCCGTTCCACCATCTACAAGCACGCTGGGGCGGTGGTACCCGAGCGGGACGTTATCGCGTAGCGCTATGCCTACAACATCCTCCTCCACCGATCTGATCTACGACATGGATCGCTGGTGGGTGCGGGAATGGCAGAAGATCCAGTCGGAGGAAGGGCTCTATCGCTATTACCGCCTGGCTCTCCGGCAGAATCTCTGGGGCGAGTGGGAACTCATCAAAAGTTGGGGACGCATCGGCCAACGGCCTACCCGGATAGTCGCCCTGAGTGTTGCCGAACCAGAACACGCCGAAATCCTCGCAGCAGCCGTGGCCAAGGCCCGAAAACGACACGGTTATCTTCCCAATGGAGCATAAGGCCCTATGGGTCCCTATGAGAAAACGGAAAAATCGTACGATAAGCTTCCTGCGGGTCAGTAAACAATGGGGGTCAGGTGTTTTTGGGGCTGTTCACGGGTGAATAGCCAGCGGTAATATCCTGTCAGCAGCCCCGCACAACGGAAGGTTTAATCGACATTCTGTTTCTGGACGCTTTCGGCCTCAATTCGGCAGGTTTGCTATTCCACCAGACCGACGACCAAAAGGAGGGCCCGGTTTACGGAAGTCATTTGACGCGCCGTCAGGTAGCCAAAGGGCGTGCCCACCTTGTCCCTACGAAGAGCTGTGATTTTGTCTACCATGATTTGGGACAGATGCCGCAGGCCATTCGTTGGGGAAGGCTCTACGGTGATTCTCACCGCCGACGCGTCCACGATGACCGTGGTTACCGGGCATACCAGCACGCTATCCAGGGTGCTCAGCAGATTGGACTGAATAATAATGGCTGGTCGAGGTTTTCCGTAATCCCCAGGAAGTGAAACCGTCACCAGATCTCCCCGCTTCACACCCAGCCTTCGATATCCGCTGCGGCCGCATCACAAAAATCGAGGATCTCCTGTTCTTCGGCGCTGGCATTAATCGCCTGGCATTGGCGCTCGATCGCTTCGGCAAAGTGTGGCGCATGTGGATCCGGGACCCAAAACTGAACGGGCTTCATCCCGGCTGCCCGCAACCCTTGGCGATAGTGCTGTACTTTTTCTGTACTGGATAAGGTCTTGGACATGCCGCCCTCAATGGTTACATGTAATTAATCATGTATACAAGCATGAGGCAAGGCTGTCAACTTCTCTGCGTGGAATGGGCGTTATGGCTTACGCTAAATGTAACGCCGTTATGCGCCACCGTTCCTTACGCTACGTGACCAAAAAGGCTCCCAACTCCATCAATATCACTGACCGCTCTCATGGTTTGGGCTGACACCCTCATTCTGGCGGCTTTGTTTCATGCTCAGAGCGCCCTGCCTGATCTGCCATCAACACCCTGATTTCAGCCAGAAGAGCGTCGTTTTCCATTTCGAGTCGACGCCCCTTGCGCAATGCCTCGTCTTTCTGTCCGGCATCCAACGCCACCTTGGCCTCCATGGCCCAATGATGTAACCGTTGGTGTCGTGCTGTGATGATGGGATATGCGGGATCATCGCCGAATTGCGCAAAGCCTTCCATCTGCAACCATAGTCCCAAATGACATTTCTGGTAGGCGTCTGGCTCAAGGACGTGTTCGGGAAAAGGTTCCTCTCCTCGAAGTGCGGCGATGAATTGCTGCACGCGGTGATAATGGCCGATGAGTACGCTGGACTCTCTCTCTTGGAAGGCGGAAGTAATGGATGTAACCGGCATGCGATACTGGGCAACCCAGTCCGGAATGGCAGCCGCCGGCATGGGTTTGGCGATCAGGTAGCCTTGCAAGAGCTGACAATGCATTTCGTTCAGGATCTGCGCCTGTCGCGCGGTCTCCACCCCCTCAGCGACCACCTCGAGCCCCAGCAACCGGGCCGCTGTGATGACGGCGGCAACGATAGCCAGGTCGCGGGGATCGTCGACAATATCATGTACAAAGCTCTGATCGATCTTGATCGTTTGGGTTGGTAGCTTTTGCAGGTAGGTCAGTGAAGCGTTGCCGGTGCCGAAATCATCCAGTCCGACGCGCGCGCCCAAGGCGTTCACCTGGGCGAGGACATGCCGCGCCTTTTCAAAGTCCTTCAATGGCGCGCTTTCGGTGACCTCGATCTCTACGTGATCCGCTGGAATGCCAGGATATCGTGCCAAAGCCTCCTCAAGGTCGGCGATGAAACGGACATCCAGCAGGTGGCGCGTGCTGATATTGATGGAAACGCGCAATCGCAGGCCTTGGCCATGCCAGATTTCCCCCTGAGACAAGGCGGCATCCAGAACAAAAAGACCGATGGACCGTGCCAGGCGCGGATGATCCAGGCTGTCGGCAAAGACTCCGGGGACAACGCGCCCGCCCTTGCCGTCATCCAAACGGAGAAGTGCTTCTACCCCGACCACCGATTGGTCGCGAACGTCGGAATCCGTGCTGACGATCGGCTGATAGTGCAGAAGAAGGCGGCTTTCCTCCAGTGCCTGCGCCACATATTCCCGCTGAGCCGCCTGACTACTGATTCGCTCGTCCATCATCCAGGTATGGGTTTGACACTGGTCTTTGCCATGCCTCTTCGCGGAATAAAGCGCCAAATCGGCATGATGTAGCAAGTTTTCAGCATCACTTCCATCCAATGGATAGAGGGTGAAACCGATACTGGCAGATAGGGAAGCGATATCCTCGCCCAAGGCGAAGGGCCTGCGCAGCTCCTCCATAATGCGCGCGCAAATCACTTCCAGATCCTCGACTCGCTCGAGGTCAGGCAGCAATAGCCCAAATTCATCGCCGCCAAAGCGCGCTATGGTATCTCCTGTCCGGAGGAGATTCTGAATGCGCCCGGCAACTTGACGAAGCAAA
>JAKAFG010000032.1 GCA_021818125.1 Pseudomonadota bacterium
TGTTCACTATGCTCGAAGCGGCGGTGCAGGCCAACAAGATTCGCTACTACGGCATTTCCACCTTCAATGCCTGCCGGGTAGAGACGGATAATACCCTGTTCCAGTCCCTGACCAGCCTGATCGGATTGGCCGAGAAGGCGGCGGGGCAGGACAATCGCCACCATCTGCGGGTAGTACAGTTGCCTTTCAATGCGCTGATGCTGGAAGCGTACACGCGCTTCAGTCAGGTGACGGGGCAGGGCAATATCGGCTCGACCATTCAGGCGGCTTTTCAGCTCAAGCTGACCATCATGGCGAGCCATCCTCTTGGCAAAGGTCTGTTGGCGCGGGAAGAGGTGCCTTCCTTGCAGGAAGTGATGCCGGAACTGGCCGATGCGGCGCAGCGCGCTATTCAGTTTGTGCGTTCGACGCCGGGTGTGGGGGTGACGCTGGTGGGGCTCAGTACCCCCTTGCATCTCGCCGATTTCCTGGCGGTGGCTAAACAGCTTCCGCTCCCCAAGGAGCGCTATCTGGCCATGTTTGAAAAGGAGCAATAGCCTGGATTCAGCTGATTCCGATTACTTTTGGGCAGAATCTGGTGGCTTTTTCTCCACCGCACTTTTCGGAGATTTGGCCATTTCGGCGAGCAGAAGCTCCTGTTCCGCGAAAGAGAGGCGGCGCTGACCCGGCGCAAAACCTTTTTTGGCGGGGGCATTGGCGGCAGGGTGTCCGGCACGCTCGCTCTCCTTGGTTTGGGTATAGTCTTGTAACTCGCGCTGCCATTGCGTCGGCTTCTCGCCGTTGTCCGCGCGTCCCTGGTAGTTGGCGGAGGCGGTCGGCGTCTGCTTGGCGAACCAACTTGCCTTACGCAGTGCCTTGTTGTAAGCGCTGATCCACAGGCCGATGCGGCTGAGGTCCCAGAGCGCGACGGCGCAGAGAATGACGGCGAGGCCGACGGCTTCCCAGGTTAAGCCCAGAAAGGCCAGCACGAGAATCGCAACGCTGACCAGTGGAAAGACCCAGGCCCATGACTGTTCCAGATAAAAACGGTGCGCCCCAAAAGGGGACAGGCACCAGTATAGATAGCCCCATAGAGATTTTTTCTGGAGTTTTTGCAGGCGAATTTGTAGACTCTGTACCCCAGCGCCTTGCAGGTCGAGCTTTTCCCAAGCCTTGGGCATGGGTTATCCTCCGTAATTACTGTATTGAAGCGCTCAGATATTACCCCTAAACTGGTGAAAAGTCGCGGGCGACTTAAGGATTTCCATGGCAGACAGGCGTTTACAGGTTTTTCACACGGTGGCAAGGCTGCTCAGCTTTACCAAGGCGGCAGATACACTGCATATGACCCAGCCGGCGGTGACCTTTCAGGTCAAACAACTGGAAGAACAGTTCAATACCCGTTTGTTTGACCGCACCCACAACCGCATCGGCCTCACCGAGGCTGGCATGGTGGTTTATGAGTACTCGGAGCGCATTATTTCCCTCTACGTCGAGATGTCCAATCGCGTAGGGGAAATGACCGGCGATCTGCGCGGGCATCTGCTTATCGGCGCCAGTACGACCATCGCTGAATACATGCTGCCCCGGGTGCTGGGCGATTTTAAAATGAAGTATCCCGACGTGCAGGTACGCCTGCATGTGGGCAATACAGACAAAATTGTCCACATGATTGAGGATAACAGCATTGATCTGGGGCTGGTGGAAGGTCTGGTAACCAACAAAAGCCTCGCTACCCTCAAGTGCTGCATGGACTCCATGATTGTGATTGCCCACCCCGATCATGCCCTGGGTAGTCACGAAAGTGTGACGGCGCAGGAGTTGCTGGATTATCCCTTCGTTTCCCGAGAAGAAGGATCGGGCACCCGTGAGGTGACTATGGAATACTTGCAACAGGTCGGCGTGGACACCAACGATCTGCATATCACCATGGAATTGGGTAGCCCGGAAGCGGTTAAAGGGGCTGTGGAAGGTGGGCTGGGGGTGGCTGTTGTCTCCGAGGCGACTGTCCTCAAGGAGTTGGCGCTGGGTACTTTACTGGCCCGCCCCTTGAATCCGCCGCTGGCCCGCCCCTATTCTTTCGTCTATCAGAAGCAGAAATTCCGCAGTCTGGTGATGGATGAATTTCTGGAATTCGCTAAAGATCGCTGTACTAGGGACATGCTGTCCGTGCCGGTGCGTCGAGAGGGATAATATGAAGCATTTTGCCGTCGTGCAGCACAGTTACTCCGAGTTTCTGGGCATCGTGGAGAGTCAACTGGAGAAGCGCGACATCGGTTTCAGTTACTTCCGGGTTTTTCTCAGTAACGAACTGCCGGGCAATGCGCTGACCTTTGATGCCTTATTTCTGCTGGGTGGGCCTATGTCTCCCCTGGAGTCGGACAAATATGTCTGGCTGACCCAGGAACTCAATACCATCGCCATTTTCCGCAAGGCGAAGCGGCCAGTGGTGGGCTTTGGCCTGGGGGCGTTATTGCTGGCGCAGTATGAAGGGGCCGAATTGTATCTGGAGCCCTACCATAACGCCTATTTCACCACCGCCCATGCCACTGAGGCAGGCCGCAACGACCCGCTGGCGCAGGCGGTGGACGGCGCTCAGGTGATGGTCTGGTCGCCGGGCATCGCCACCCTGCCGGAGGGCATCGAGCCGCTGGTGGTGGATGACGAAGGTCGCTGGATCGCCTTCCGCCCGGAAGAGGGGGTGGTAGGGCTGCTGTTCCGGCCGGAGATGAAGCCGGGGTTGATTGAAGATATCCTCATGGAAGAGGACCGCGAAACGCCCGAGAATATCGGTGAACTGCTGGGGCAGGCGCGGGCACTGTGGCCGGAGATGCAGAAAACTACGGACCGGGTCATTGTCGCTCTGGTCCGCGAGTTGTCTCTTATGACAGAGAAACGCAAACCACGGGTATTTGCCCTCAAGGTGGACACTGGGGACGATGTATGAACAGTCGGGAACGCCATATTCTCCGCGTTATGCGCAAGCTCGGGAGTGCGGAGCAGGAGCAGGTGCTTAGTTTTGCGGAATTCCTGAAAAGTCGGCAACGGCCAGCGCCAGAGCCGATGCTACAGGAGCCGAATATCTTACCCGCCAAAGAGGGTGAGACCGTCGTCGGCGCGATTAAACGCCTGCGGGAAAGCTATGCCATGCTCGATGCCAAGGAGATGCTCAATGACACCTCCGGCCTGATGTCCAGGCATGTGATGGGCGGGGAAGCGGCAGGGACGGTCATTGTTGAATTGGAGATGATGTTCAAGCGTCACTATCAGCGTTACCGCGGCGCGCCGGAAGACGCGTGAATCCACGTCGCACCGGGTGATCGCGCCAATGTTGGATATTCATCATCTCGTGCAGATTCTGCTGCACTTTGACCAATACCTGATTCTGTTTTTGCAGGAATATGGAGCCTGGGTCTATGCCCTGTTGTTCCTGATTCTCTTTGCGGAGACCGGGCTGGTGGTCATGCCGGTCTTGCCGGGCGACTCCATGCTTTTTATCTGCGGTACACTAGCCGGTGCAGGCATCATGAGCGCGCCCTGGCTGCTGGGTTTGCTGGTGGCTGCGGCGGTGCTGGGTGACGCGGTGAATTACTGGGTGGGCCGCCGCTGGGGTGTCCACCTTTTTGGCGGGCGCCTGCTCAATGTCCGGCACCTGGATACGACCCAGCGTTTCTATGCGCGACATGGCGGTAAGACGGTGATTATCGCCCGTTTTCTGCCGGTTATTCGTACCTTCGCGCCCTTTGTGGCAGGTGTTGCCGCCATGCCGTACCGTCGCTTCTTTGGCTTCAATCTGGCGGGCGCTTTCCTGTGGGTGGGGGGCTTGCTCGGCGCGGGCTATTTCCTCGGGCGCTTTCCCTGGGTCAAAAGCCATCTGAATATGGTGATTGTCGCCATCATCGTGATTTCGCTGATTCCCGCTGCGCTGGCCTGGCTGCAACAGCGGTTGCAGCCTTCCGAACATCCTTCCCGCTAAGTCTTTGTCTCGCTGTGCCCCGTTGCGCGCGCTATGCGCCGAACAGCGCGCTGTACCAGCCAATTAAACAGGGCCTGCTGGTGCGGGTCACCGGCGGCTGTATGCTCCGGGTGCCACTGGACGGCAAAGACATCTGGATTGTCGGGCATATCCACGGCTTCAATGACGCCATCCTCGGCGATGGCGTTGATGCGTAGTGCGGGGGCCATATTCGCGATGGCCTGATGGTGCCAGGAGGATATCTCCAGGGTATCTCGCCCGGCGATTCTCCCTAGCAACGTGTCCGCCAAGACGATGACCTCATGCATGATGGGATTATGCTCGGCGTTGCGGTGGCAGATGCGGGTACCGATGCTTTTGGGCAGGTCCTGGAGAAGGTCACCGCCCAAGGCGACATTAATGATCTGCAGGCCGCGGCAGATGCCGAGCACCGGGATACCCTGGGCGATGGCCTCTCGCGCCAGCGCGATCTCAGAGGCGTCGCGGTCCGGATGTACGGCATGAATGCTGTCGTCACACGGCGCACCGTAAAAATCGGGAGAGATGTCGCCGCCGCCGGTGAGCACCAGCGCGTCACAGCGCGACAGGATAAGTCGGGCCTCGGGGCACTGGGGTGGAAAGAGGATGGGCAACCCGCCCGCCTGACAGACGGCGGCGGCATACTGAGGGGCGAGGGAAAAGGCCTCTCCGTTGCGCTCATAGGCGCTCAGCGCGATGACGGGTGGCACGGGGGGGTGGGAATCATCCACGACGCGGATTCCCGTCCAAAGTCAGGATGGGCGTGTACAGTTCAGGGCGGCGATCACGGAAGAGTCCCCACTCCAGCCGCTGTGCAGCGAGGGCTTGCAGGTCGAAATCGGCATAGAGGATGGTCTCTTCCTGGTCGGCATGGGCGATGAGTGCGCCGGTGGCGTCGCTGATAAAAGAACCGCCATAAAAGGTGATTTCGCTCTCCCGGCCGATTTCCCGTCCCACCCGGTTGGCAGCGACGACGGGGACCAGATTGGCGGCCGCATGGCCTTGCATGACCCGGGTCCAGTGCCCGCGACTGTTGATTTCAGGGGCCTGGGGTTCGGAGCCGATGGCGGTGGGGTAGAACAGTATTTCGGCACCCTGCAGGGCCATCACCCGCGCTGCTTCCGGGAACCATTGGTCCCAGCAGATGGCGACGCCGAGGCGTCCGTAGCGGCTGTCAAACACGCGGAACCCCGTATCGCCGGGACTGAAATAAAACTTTTCCTGATAGCCGGGACCGTCCGGGATATGGGCCTTGCGATAGAGCCCCAGATCGCTGCCGTCGGCGTCAAAAACCACCAGACTATTGAAGAAGGCGTTATTGGCGCGCTCAAAAAAGCTGACCGGGAGCACGACCTCGCGCTCCCGCGCCAGCTTTTGCATGGCGAGCAGGGCGGGGTGGCTCTCGCGGGGCTGCGCCAGGCTCAGGAAGTCGGGATTCTGATCCTTGCAGAAGTACGGTGTGCTGAAGAGTTCCTGGAGGAGGATGATCCGAGCCCCGGCATCGGCCGCCACGGTCACCTGCTGCAGCGCCCTGGCGATATTGTCGGCCTCGTTTTTCCCCACGGCCATCTGAATGGCTGCCACTTTTACCCGCACCTGTCACCTCGTTCGCTATGGTCGATTAAACACCGCTCCCGGCCTGTGGGATAAGTATAGAGGACCCCTTCATGGAGACAATAGGTTATAAGTGATCGCCCACCAGGGAGAAGGGCTGAGTTGGGGATTGCCAAATAAACTAGGCGTTATGTTTGAATAGTGGTGTCTATGAGCTTTCCCTGCGTACTTTTTAAACTGTCGGTAGGTCTGAACGAGAGACGCCGGGGCATTGTTGCAACTGCCGCATCGACCCGAGCTGCAACTGCTGCCACAAGTTTTCTGGGCACCCACGGACACTTGCTCTACCGCGCCGTGGCGCTGCCAGTACGCCAGCATATCCTCGACCAGTCCAACAGAGAGCTTTAATTCCGCACGGCAAAGGCCATATAAATGGTCAGGCGTGCGGAGCAGGACATGAAGGGCTGCATCAGCACCGTCAGGATGCGCCCGCGCGGGTCTTCGATGATACGCGAACCCATGATGGCGGGCACATTCGAAGCCAACGCCGACATCGCGTACCCTGGCGCTGTCGCCCAGTTTAAGGTCTCCTACGGACAGGGATGGATTCACTGGATCGACCTCCGCATTCAGAAAAATTCGACGTGCAAACGCAACATGCCGACGGTCACATCAGGAAAATGGCCGTTGGGATGCTGTATGTATTGCAGGTCTGGCTGCAGGCTGAGATGCTCAGTGAGCTTCGCGACGTAGGTGAGTTCGTAAGCCGTCTCGGCATTGCGGATGGCGGCGGTTTCCACGCCAAGGCCCTCTGCCACTGGACCGGGGCGCAGCCAGGCGCGCGCCATACCGATGGACAGGCTGTCATTCGGGCGACCGGCGAAGGGGTGACCCAGGCGCAGGCCCAGTCCCAGATACCAGGGGACGGGATTGATGTTCTGCGGCGCGCCGCCCATCTGGACAAAGGCTCCCAGCCGACGTTCTCCGGGCAGGCTCCAGTTCCCTTCGGCGACGGCATAAACGCCCGAGGTCGTGGGGGACAGCCCATAGCGATCCGGGTTGGACGGCTGGTAGTGCCAGGCACCTGCTTTGAGGATGTACTGACCATAATTGTCGCTGCTGTCCTCAAGATCGTCTTCCTCCTCCTTGCCCCAGTGCAGGCCGCCTTCCCACAAGGCCATGTAGCCGCGTTCAAAGGCGGAGGTCTGGTGCTGAGGGTCGCCCTGAAATAGTGCGACCTTGCTACTCAGGTGCTCGCTGTGGGTACCCACCAGAAGCCCCAGGCCTGAATAAGGATAGGTGGCGGTACCATGGACGTTGACGGTCATGGTCGGCGTCATGCCAAAGGAACTGTTGATAAGCTGCAAGGCGTTGGCAGTGACGTCAAAATAATAATTCACGTCCATGTAACCGACACGGGTGTTGAACCAGTCTGTCCAACGTTGGCGGAAGGCGGCATCGTAAAAACGGACCGCGTCGGGTGCCCAGATATTACTGGCCGTCTGGATGTCGCCGCTATGATTTTGCTGGACCCCGCTGCTGTAGATCCCGATGAGGGAAAGCGTGAATTTCCCGCCCTTCCAGAGGCCCGCTTTTTCCATGTCGTACTTCAGACCAAACTGCCCGACGACGTTCCCCTCGCTGCCTTGTTTAATCCCGCCCAATAGGTTGGTCGATAGCTCACTATCCACATGTCCAGCCCACGAGACACCCTCTGTAATGTGGTTGTAAGCGGCCAGATATTTGGGAGAAATGCCGGAGATGTTCGGGATGGGTCCTTCGCCGGAGGACGCGGGACCATCCACTGCCCAGGCATCGGAGACGGATCCGAGGACGCTGGCGCAGGAGAGGAGAACCACGGTAGTGGGGCGGGAAAGCAGAGGCATGGAGCACCATTTAACTAGTAATGAGAACTATTCGCAATATTATATAAACGGGTGTGTCTGTCAATAGGTTCTCATCCTCGCCGTTGACCAATATGAAAATGTTAATTTACAATCGACTATCGCCTTAAAACGCTGTGGCGTGGGGCGACTCGGTGTGTGGCAACTATCCCACGGTAAATTTGTTCTGATCGCAACTTGTTGATTATCGTCCTCAGTATGGCGGTCAGACCATTTTTAACCATCAGATTTTATTTGGTCTTCACTTAAAGAGCCGTCGATGATTTATCGCAACCATTTGTTTTTATTTTGACAAGTTTGAATTACAAACCCGCCGTGGCTCATAGGGAAGTCTGATGGACAATTGTAATGGTCCTTGTTAAACGAACGGATGATCCATTTTCTACAGCCAAAAATCGGTGTCATACGGCCGCGTCACGCTCTAAGTCAACCTGATTTTGGCACGACATTATAGTAGCGGCGGAGGCCTCTGAGGGTGAAATGAAAACATGAATGAGTTTATCGATATTTTACTCGAGTATATGGATTCGCTGCCACAGACTTTGACAGGGAATCCATTTGCACAGGAAGGTGATCGCGACATAACGCTGCGCTTCGACTTTTCGGCGACGCAAAGCATTATGCACAAAGCTGATCCGGATAAGCTGATTCTAGGATATACCCAAACAATGATGGGATTCCTGATGTTCCAGCCGAAACCAGAGCGGATCGCGATGATCGGTTTGGGCGGCGGCTCGCTGGCGAAATATTGCCTGCGCCATATCCCGGATGCACACTTCACGGCGATAGAAATAAACCCTAAGGTAATTGCCCTGCGCGACAAGTTCAGGATTCCTCCGGATGGTCCCAAATTCAAGGTGATTTGTGCTGATGGCGCTGTTTATGTCCGAAACCGCTCCAAGCTTGTCGATGTGTTGCTCATTGACGGATTCAACCAGGATGGCCAGGCCAGGCAGTTATGCAGCGCGGAGTTTTACGCGCATTGCTACGCCAAACTCCGGAAAGGTGGCGTATTGGTGGTCAATATGCTAAATAGTGATAGAGGATGCGCCACCTATATCACCAGAATCCGCGAGAGATTTGACGACCAGGTCATTGCTATCGAGGCGGAATTGTTTGGGAACAGGATAGTCTTTGCGTATAAGGGAACAGATTTTCCGCTTTTGGCGACGAGGATGAGAGAAGGTGTTGGTGACCTGGGGCCAATGCATACCATTTCTTTGCACGTCATTGCACAGAAAGTGATTGAGCAGATTGAGCAACACCCATTGTCGATTCCTGCGTGATGCAGCACTGTTTTTTGTAGGCACTGCTGCTATCGCACATAGAGGAATTTTATTGATATGGTTTACTTCATCTCGCCTAAGATGAAGTATCAGGCCACCCACCTGAACATATAACGGGACACTCATATTTTGTCCACAAGATGCTGTTTTTATCAGTAACCACTAAGGAAGGCTTATCTATGGGCAGTATTCCGAGTTGTCAAAAATGCGGTTCAAATTACGCCTATGAAGACGGCAATCTTTATATATGTCCAGAGTGCGCACATGAATGGCCAAAAGAAAATAATCTAGAAAAAATTGACTCCCTTCGTGTTTCTGATGCAAATGGTAATGCCATCAATGATGGAGATACCGTGGTCGTGGTGAAAGATCTCAAGATAAAAGGTTCGTCATCAATAATAAAAGTTGGAACAAAAATAAAAAACGTCCGTATTGTTGATGGTGATCATAACATTGATTGCAAGGTGGATGGCGTTGGTGCGATACAGTTGAAGTCTGAGTTTCTGCGAAAAGCACCATGAGCATGCATCTCACCTTTCGCCAGTTACAGGTGTTTACCGCCGTGGCGAAGCATCAGAGCTTTACCCGCGCGGCGCAGTCGCTTCATCTCAGCCAACCCGCCGTATCGATGCAGGTCCGGCAGATGGAAGATCAAGTCGGACTGCCGCTCTTTGAACAACTGGGGCGCCGGATTTATCTCACTGAAGCGGGGCGGGAAATGGCGCGCTACAGTGCCGCCATCACCCAGCAGTTGGATGAGGCGGTACAAGTGATTAATGACCTCAAGGGGCTGGCGGGGGGGCATATTCATATCAGCGTGGCGACCACTGGGGCATATATCGCACCTTATCTGCTGGCGGCTTTCAGTAAATTGCACCCGCAGGTGACGGTCAGCATGGATGTCACCAATCGGGAGACCTTGCTGCATCAGTTGGCGGAGAACGAAGTGGATGTTGCCATCATGGGGCGGCCACCAGCGGGTTTGTCGCTGGAGGCTACGGCCTTTCTGGAAAACCCGCTGGTGATCATCGCCGCGCCTGATCATCCTTTGGCTCAGGTCAGGGCGATTACTCTGGAGGCGGTGGCGGCTTATCCTTTCATTATGCGGGAGTCGGGTTCGGGGACGCGGATTGCCGTGGAACAATTTTTCGAAAAGGCCGGTGTTGCGCTGCATGCGAGCATCGAAGTCAGCAGCCACGAAGCGATCAAACATGCGGTGCGCGCCGGTATGGGGCTGGGCATCGCTTCTCTGCATACGGTGCGGGAAGAGTTGCTGGCGGGACATCTGGCGGTGCTGGATGTGCAGGGCATGCCTATCGAGCGCCACTGGTATCTGGTGCATCGGCAGGGCAAGCGTCTCTCGGCGGTCACCCAGGCGTTCCGGGATTTTTTGCTGGACCAGGATACGGCGCGGTTACTGCCCGCATAGGGGCCCTTACCGGGTCAGGGCGATAAACAGTTCCGGCAGCTTTTCCGGCAGTCTGTCGATGTGGTCGATGACGGTGTACTGACGGCCGAAGATGTCGGTGACATAGGCGTCGGCATGGGGATCGAGGCTGATACAGTAGGTGAAGATGCCGTCGCGATCCAGCTCATTGACCGCCTGGCGGGCATCTTCGATCAGGAGACGATCATCCTGCACATCGACGTCAGAGGGCCGGCCGTCGGTGAGTACCAGCATCAGTTTCTTGTCGGCCTTGTGTGCCGCCAGATAGTGTCCCGCGTGGCGCATGGCGGCGCCCATCCGGGTCGAATAACCGGCCTGGAGTGCCGCCAGGCGGCCCTTGACGGTGTCTCCCCAGGGTTCGGAGAAACCCTTGATGTGCTGATAGCGCACTTCATGGCGGGTGTTGGAATTAAAGCCGGCAACGGCCAGCGGATCGCCCAGTTGTTCGATGGACCAGGCGAGCAGCGACACCGCTTCCTGCGACAGTTGCAACACCGTCTGGCCGTCGCCGCCGGTTTTGACGGGTTCATTCAGCGATTCGGACAAGTCCAGCAGCAGGGTCACGGCGATATCGCGGCCGGCCGTGCGATGGCTCATGTTGATGCGCGGGTCAGGTGTACTGCCGCTCTTGAAATCCATCCAGGAACGCAAAGCGACGTCCAGATCCAGCTCGCTGCCTTCTTCCTGATAGCGGATGCGCACCTTGTCCTGCGGCTTGAGCAGATCGAGCAGGCGTTTGAGGTGCTTGGCCAGCGCCGCATGCTTGAGGAGCAGTTGATCGATGGTCGCTGCCGCCGCCGAAGCGTGCAGCCCTTCATAGAGGCTGACCCAGTCGGGCCGGTAACTCTGACTCTGATAATCCCATTCGGGATAGTGGCGCGGCGGCAGGCCTTGGGTTTCCAGATCGGGCGCCTTGCGCTGTTCTGCGTCAAAGGCCTCTTCCTCATCGCCGGATTCGATGAAGCGCCATAAACCGCGGTTGTCGTCGCGGTAGCTGATCTCGGTATCGGCGAAATGCACTTTGGCGAACTGGTCGCTCTGGCGGCGTGTGGTGGTGACATAATCCAGCGCCAGCCGGGCCATGGCCGGCGTATCGGCATTACCGCCCGCGAGTTCCCGGTGAAAACGGCCGACAAAGTCATGGAGCACGGGATTGCGGTAGCCATGTTCCGGGTCGAGCAGCGCCCGCGACAGCATCGCCAGACGATGACGCAGGCAGGAGGTCGTCTCCGGGTCGCAGGCATCTTCACCGGGCTTTGGGTGCAGCGCGAGGAATAGCGTGCGCAGGCCGGGATAGGTCCGGATGAGCAGGGTGTCGATGCGGGCGTCCTCAAAAAACTCCACCGCCATGCGCTGAAACGGACTCCAGTTGTCGGCTATTTGCGGTGTTGACCAGCGCCGGTGGCCGACCATATGCGCCAGGGTCGCGCGGTAGTGGTCCAGCGCGCTGACACCTGGCAGGTCATCGAGCACATCCGGCAGCCGCATGCCGAGCGAGTCGTAGTAGGGCTGCGGTTTGCGCAGCGTATCGAAGGCCGTGGAATAGGGTACCAATACTTCGCTGTCCTGCCAGAGTCCGCGCAGGTACAGGTCGAGCTTGCGTTCGACAGCCACCAGCAGGGTGCCGTGACGCTCGCGCTGCAGCACCGCCCGGCTGTCGGCCGACTGTAGCGAGAAGAAGTCTTTCTGACGTTCGGGGTGGTGGAGATAATTGCGCACACCGTAGTTGACCCAGTTGCGCAGGCCATCCACCGTTAACCACTGTAGTAAGGCGGGTGCCTGGCGCAACAGGTCGGGCAGACCGGGACTGGGGTGGGTCTGGTGATGGCCGTGGATGGAGCCGGTGGTGCGTTCCATCATGTCGCGTAGCACGTTCAGGTAATCTCTCAGCAATTCGCGGCTCTGCAGGGCGCGGCTGACCGGCGCCAGGGTTTGCAGAAATCCGCCAATGGCGTTGCCGTTGGGTGAGCGCTGCATGTGCTGCACCATCTGCATGACCATTTCCAGCGTACCGTCGCCCAGCGCAGCGCCGATATCCGGCCACTCTTCGAGGAAAATCAGGACCGGTTCTTCACCCCGTCCGAGTTTGCAGAGGGTGCGCGCCGCATCAACATAGGCGCTCACGCCCGCCGGGCTGAGGCGGGCGTGAGCCTGGACGACACAGTCGGGAAACACCTCGCCGACCCGGGGGAAACGACAGTCGAGTTGATCCCGGTAGGCCGCCAGGCGGGACGGCAGGGAGGCGTCGCGCGGATGATCCGTCATGGAGGTCAATGCCGCGCTTCAGGCGAAAGTCATGTCGATGGCGTGTTCCAGCGTCGCGCGGATGTCGTCATCATCGGTGATCGGCTGCACCAAAGCCATGCGGCAGGCCGCGCGTGGCGCCACCCCATCGTCCATCAGCATGGCCGCATAGACCAGCAGCCGGGTGGAGATGCCCTCGTCCAGACCATGACCCTTGAGACGCCGGGCGGTGGCGGCCACCGTGACCAACTGGGCGGCTATGGCCGGTGCCACACCGGTTTCCCGCGCCAGAATCCCGGTTTCCAGTTCGGCGTTGGGATAGTCAAATTCGAAGCCGGTAAAGCGCTGCTTGGTGGATTGTTTGAGATCCTTCATCAGCGACTGATAGCCGGGATTGTAGGAAATCACCAACTGAAAATCCGGGTGAGCGCGGATCAGTTCGCCCTTCTTGTCCAGCGGCAGGGTGCGGCGATGGTCGGTGAGCGGGTGGATCACCACGGTGGTGTCCTGACGGGCCTCGACAATTTCGTCCAGATAGCAGATAGCGCCGTAGCGTGCGGCCACTGTCAGCGGGCCGTCCTGCCAGCGGGTACCATTCTTGTCGAGCAGCCAGCGGCCGACCAGATCGGCGGCGGTCATGTCCTCGTTACAGGCTACGGTGACCAATGGCTTGCCGAGGCGCCAGGCCATGAATTCGACAAAGCGGGACTTGCCGCAACCGGTCGGTCCCTTGACCATCACCGGCAGACGCCTGCGATAAGCAGCTTCAAACAGAGCCACTTCGTCGTGCTGAGGCTGGTAAAACGGCTCCTTGCCTACCAGATACTGGTTCAGGATGGAGGAATCTGTTGCAGTCATGCGGTGCTCCGTTTGCGGTTTGCCGCCAGAGGCGGCCAAACAGGGAATGGGTCGGTCTGAAAGCGGGCTGCGGGCGGCCGCTTTCAACAAAAACGCCCCCGGACGGGAGCGCTTTCACCCGGTTGACCGGAACCGGTTTGAGTCAGAGGCTTACCGGTGTACGCCCAGCTTTTCGCGCCAGCCTGGGTAGAGTTTGTCGGCATCGCCCGGGAAGGATTCGAAGGCTCGTGCGAATTCCTTGTGTTCCCTGG
>JAKAFG010000268.1 GCA_021818125.1 Pseudomonadota bacterium
GCCTGGCGTCCATTCGCTCGGCGGATATCGTCCTCGTCCTGGATGATGGCCGATTGGCGGAATATGGCGCGCATCAGGCGTTGATGGCCCAGAAAGGGATCTATGCCCTGTTGGCCCGCGACGAAGAGGGGGCCTGATATGGGACAGCTCAGCAATAACCTGCGTGGCGGCCTGGCGGAGGCTCGGGAACGGAACCGCCAAGCGGCCCTGAAAAAGCTCGAAAACGAGTTTCTGCCGCCATTGCTGGAAATTCAGGAACGGCCGCCGGCGCCCTGGCAGCACTGGATACTCTGGACACTGCTGGCGCTGCTCTTCGCCGCGCTGCTGTGGTCTTATCTGGGCAAAATCAATATCGTGGCAACGGCGACCGGGCAGTTCATCCCCGACGGGCGGGTCAAGGTGGTACAGCCCCTGTCCACGGCCACCGTCGAACGCATCTATGTGCATGACGGCGAGACGGTGCACAAGGGACAACTTCTGGTGTCGCTCAATCCGGCGATAACCCAGGCGAATCTGCAGGCCACCCAGCAGGAGCTGGCCTTCCGGAATCTGCAGCAGGCGCGTATCCACGCGCAACTGAGCGGGCGAAGCGCCATTGCACCCGCATCGGGCACCAACCCTGAATACATACGGATGGAGAAGGCGTTACAGGCCGCCCAGGAGGCCGACTATCAAAGCCGTCTGCAGGCGGCGCAGTCGCGTGCAGACCAGAATGCCACGGCGCTGAACTCGGCACGGGCATTGGCCCAGAGTCTGCAGAATCAGGAGGCGCTGTTGCACCCCCAGGTCGTCGCCGATGCCTCTCTTGCGCAAAGCGGCGCCATCCCCCGCATGGAGTACGAAAATGCGCGGCAAAAGGAACTTGGCCTGCAAAGCCGGATCGCCCAGAACCAGGGAGATATCGCTCGTTATCTGCAAAGGCAGGTGGAATACCGCCAGGACATCGAAGGCATCAAGGCGAGTTATCACGCCACCCTGTTGCATAGCCTCGGAGAAAATGCCCAGTCGCTGATTTCGTTGCAGGCGCAACAAACCCACGCCAGCCATGATTTATCCCTGCACGAATTACGCTCGCCGGTGGACGGCATCGTGCAGGATCTCGCGGTACGCAACGTGGGCGAGGTGGTGACCGCCGCACAACCGGTCGTCAGTATCGTCCCCAGCGGTACACCGCTGGTGGTGGAGGCGTATCTGCCCGATGCCCACATGGCTTTCGTGCATGTCGGTCAGACAGCGCGGGTAAAAGTCTCCGCCTACCCCTTCGAGCAGTACGGCGCCCTGCAAGGGGTTGTCCAGAAAATCAGCCCCGATGCCGTTTCTCCGAGCGGGTCCGGTAAGGCCCTGACTGGTGCGGGATTATCCTACCGGGTGCGCATCACCGTCCCCCACCCTTATCTGATGGTACACGGGGTTTCCGTGAAAATGCGTCCGGGCATGACCGTATCCGCCAACATCAACACCGGCAGGCGTCGGATCATCCAATTTTTCCTGGGTCCCTTATTCCGCGACTGGGATGAAGGACTGTCGGTTCGGTGAAGAAGCGGACCTTACCCTGGCGAACGCCTGTGCGGCATCTGGGGAATGCCCGTTGGGTACTGGCCTGCTGGATGATGATCGGTATCCTGCCGGGGGCATGCGCGGGATCGCTGACGCAGAATGATACGGATGGCGCCGGACTGGGTTCAGCGCTGATGAACGCATTGCGGGCATCACCGGAAACCGTCGCCCCTGGCCTGCTCCCACCGCCACCAGTACAGGCACAGGCTCGGCGGGCGGTAAAAAAGCGTTCGCCGGTCGGACCCGCGCCAATGTCTCCGGCGCCGACAGCGATCCGGACACCAGCGGCACCGCCCCTCGCGGTCCCCACGGCAAGCGTTGCGTCGGCGCTGTCCTCCGGGCATGGGGCAACCAAAGCCCGAAACTCCGCCGCGAACGCGGGTACCCGTCCGGCGGATCATGCGGCCGCCGTAACCATTACGGCACCACCCGCACCTGCTCTGCCGGACCTCCATGCCACCGCCCATTTATCAGCGGCGCCTGCGGGAGCCTTGGCGGCGGGTGGCGGTAACAAACTGCACGAGTTGCTGGCTACCGCCCTGGCCAACAATTCCGATATCCGGCTGGCCGATCAGTCGCTGCGCGAGGCGCAGGCCGAGTCGCTGGATGCCTTCGGGCAGTTTTTACCGCATCTGAATTTTCAGACGCAAACCCAGTTATACGGCAATCAGACCAACCAACCTTCGGTGTCGCTGATCGGTTCCACCATCGTGGTGACCCAGGGCAATAACTATTCCAATTATCTCAGCGTGATGGCCAGCCTGAATCTGTTCGAAGGCGGACAGGGGATTGCCAATCTGGCGGCTTCCCGTCAGGGTGTCCATGCCGGTCACGAACAGGTGTCCGAGCGGCGCATGCGCACCGCTCTGAACGTGCTGGCTGGCTACGAAGGGTTACAGAGTCTGCAATGGCAATTGCGGGCGATCAAGCGGTCTCTGGTGTTCATGCGTCAGGACCTCGCCCTGGCCGAGCAGCGCGTGCGGCAGGGAAACGAAAGCCGGATCGATTTGAACCAGATGCGGAGTCAGGTCGCGAATCTGGAAGCACAGCGCCAGGATACGGAAAAGCGACTGGTCAAGGCGCAAACGAATCTCGCCCTGCTCATGGGCAAAACCGGAGCTTTCGACCTGCTGCAATCAGGCGTGCATGACAGCATACCCACCCCGCCGGAATTCGATGCCGCCACCGTGGACGGCGCAGCCGCGGAAAACCTGCCGAGCGTGCAGGTCGCCCGTGCCGCACTGCACAAGGCGCGGGATCGGGTGGATGCGGTGCGCGGTTCCTTTCTCCCGAAT
Organism: Pseudomonadota bacterium; assembly: GCA_021818125.1. Classification (GTDB taxonomy): domain Bacteria; phylum Pseudomonadota; class Gammaproteobacteria; order Acidithiobacillales; family Acidithiobacillaceae; genus Acidithiobacillus. The sequence goes on from JAKAFG010000268.1 coordinate 2,853, forward strand.
GTGAATCTGCAGGCAGGGTACAACTGGATCGGCAC
>JAKAFG010000033.1 GCA_021818125.1 Pseudomonadota bacterium
AAGGTGAGGCAAGTGATTAATCTGTCGTACAGGATCAAGTCCTTAGGCTGCTAAGAATCTATCTTGCCTCGCTCCGGGGATCAACCGAAGGGTACCAACCTGTACGGCTGGTTCCAAGACATAAGGTTTGTAGTGCCACTCGCCGATTTTGTGTGTCGCAACTTCCGGTAGTTATTGAGGAAATTTTGTGCAGTGTCAAACATGGGTTAAATGCGCGCCAACACTCTGAAATGCATGACATATTATCACTGTTTATAACGCTAATCGGAATGGTGTCGTCATCCGATCGGGCGTTATTGGTGGTGGATAGGACGCTAGAGTACCGGCGAGTGCTTCTCGGTTCACGGGTGATTCGATTTCTCAACAGCATTCGGGATGCCTGACGCAGGGCACACTCACTTGCCACACCGAAGCGCCGCCGCCGCTAACCATAGGCAAAAGTGGATCGGTTATTTCTTCACCATAGGGGGTAAGCCCATAGAGCATTAGGCGGCCTGCACCCCAATGCCGGGTGCAATGCTTTGCTGGCATGCCTCATGCAGTTTCATCTGCGCCATAATGTTGACATATCGTTCAATGGTTTCGAGAGAGAGTTTTTCTACCTCGTTGCAGCGTGCCACTATCCAGCAGCCAGTCTTGTAGCCGTTGCCGATGAGCACACTCAACTGATCAAAGACATTGAGGGGCACTCGAATGCGCAGGTGCTTTCCCGATATGGTGGTAAAGTCCATGGTAACGTCATGACGTGGATGGAGTTGGATTGGGGTTTTGTTATATGTGTCCATGTGCTTGCCTCGTGTTGTATGATTCATACTATCGTGTGAAACAACAAACAACAAATTTATTGTGATTCGAAAGCTAATGTTTACTCTATATGATGATATTTATTGATGTCAAAATTGCATTCAACTATATATTAATTGATTAACATGTAACAATAATGACACACAAAATGTAAACGTTATGAAACAATCCTATGAAATATTATTTATAAAAGGAAAAACTTCTGGGTTGTAGATGTTTGGGCTATAAGATGGTCGATCTGCAGATAGGTGAAGTGACCGGAACTCCGAATGATTTTTGGTGTGCCCTGATGGGCCTTTTTGCTGATTCTGCTGCTAGTGGCCTTTACCGTGTTCTGGATAGGACATCAGGGGCATATTGGATAGGCGCCCACCTGCATAGCTAGCGGCGTGCTCGGGGTCAGTTCACGGTTGCGGCTTGGCAATGTCGCAGTAGTCTAGCGGGTGCGAATCCCGTCCGGGTAGCCGCTAGCCACGGGCCCGGTATTGAGCCTTGCAGGCAGTTGAGTAATCAGGTGCTTGACGCGTAGCTACAAAAGGAAGCGAGGTGCAAAGGTAACAGGTCGTGCTGACCCTGAAGGATACAGTCTCGATATGACCGCGTTGGTGAGTTGGCCGATGGTTTTCTGAATCCAGCAGGCAACAGCGTCCCTTGCGCGCTGGCGAGTGGGGGAGGCCACCCCGGGATCTAAGTCCATATCGAGCTTCACAAGCAGACTAGGCGGTAACCAAGGAGATCCAGTCATCGGCGCGGTACGCGCACCTCTGGACAAGCCTTAACAGCGAGGAAAGAGGCGGTGGTGGCTGGAAGTCGGAGACGCCCATACGAGCGATGAACTCTGGTAATGCGGGGGGAGCAAAGGGGCTTCGGTTTGAGATAACGGGTAATGGATACATGGCCCGACACGGAGCGGACTCTGTCCATGACAACCAAAATGGCTCCTTTCACACAAAGGGCGCGGGAAAACCCACAGCGGTAATACAATGCACTGATGGGGATGCTCTTCGATCCCGAAGGGCTCAACGCGAGCTTCGAGCGCCAAGCAGCGAATAAGGCGCCCGGAGTCGATGGTATGCGCAAGGCCGACTATGCAGAAGGTCTGTCGATCCGCTTGGCGGACCTGTCAATCCGACTGCGGCGTCTGGGGTATCGACCGAAGCCGGCACGGCGGGTGTTTATCCCCAAGGCGAATGGCGGGCAGCGCGCATTAGGAGTACCCAGCTTTGAACATCTGATGCGTTTTCTGGCGCATCGGATCAATGATCCGATCTTTCTGCGGATCATCCGGCGATTCCTCAAGGCGGGAGTGATGGAGGACGGTATAGTCACCACCAGTGAGCACGGCACGCCTCAGGGCGGGTTGGTATCGCCGGTGCTGGCTAATATTATCTCCATTACGTGTTGGACCTCTGGTTTGAAAAGCGCTTCGCAAAATCGTGTCAGGGTGCCGCCCATTTGGTGCGGTATGCTGATGATTTTGTGGTATGCATTCGGCACGAAGCGGATGCCCGGCGATTCTTGGAAGAACTCAAGGAAAGGCTGGTACATTTCGATCTGGAAGTGGAGCCCACCAAAACGGTGATTTTGCCTTTTGGGGATATGGCCCCAGCGCTCTGTAAACGGGAGGGGCTCCGCCGCCCCTAAACTTTCAGCTTTCTGGGATTCACGCACTTTGTTGCGCGAAGTCGAAGCGGACGTTTCCTTGTGGGTCGCAAGACGCAGGGGAACGGATGCGCAAGAAACTCAGGGAAACGAATGTGCGTCTGGCATACTTGCGGACGCAAGGCGGCAAAGCGATGATAGAATATGTGCGCCGTCATCTACAGGGGCACCTTCAATACTACGGGGTAAGTGGTAACAGCCGCGGCCTGCGACAGCATGTACACAAAATCCGTCGGATATTATTCAAATGGATAAACCGGCGGAGTCAGCGTCGCAGCGCTACGTGGGCCACGTTCGATAAGACTGTGGCGCAGTATATACTTCCGGTACGGATTGTCCACAATCTCTACCCATCGCCAAGGTGAAGGACTCAAACTGGGAGCCGGATGGTGTAACTCTCCAAGTCCGGTTCTGCGAGGGCGGCGAAACGTACCAAAATATCGGGATTCTCGCCGCTACTCTCCAAACGGAAAAAATGGCACGCTAAGCCTCGCCGCGCATCCGTAACGGCCTCAAACTGGGGTTTAGGGAGTAATGGAACGGAAATCCCCGGTGGTCCATCCGATTTAGTGCAATCCCCGCTAAACACAATACTGTTTATTTCAGAGATCACTATGGAGCATGGTGTACATTCCACATGGAGGGGATCGCCCCTGTCTCTGATGGGGTAAGCGCTCATTTTTCTTCGAACTCCTCGAGGATTGCGCTTGCCTCGGCTGGTAACGGCCCGACCCAAGGTTATTTTCCGCAAGACACCCTGAAGCCAGGCCGCCCTACCCGGAGGAGGGATAGCGCCGACTGCGGGCAGCCGGGGATGGATGACGCGCACCGCATGGATGAAGGACAAATCCTGGGCGGCTTGGCCCGTTTGCGCTGCAGCGTCTGTCATCAGATGACGGATGGCGGCATGGACCAACAGGAGGGCGTAGAACTCCTGTTTGAGCAGTTCCGGGCGTTTGCTGCGCAGCACGACGCGGCGATGCGCAAGGCGGTGGGTGGTGGGTCGTTCAGAACTATGTGCGCGACGACACGTTGATCGCCTGCAATGCCGTGCTGGTGACGATGCAGAACCGTATCGCCCTGGCCGCTGGGGCAGAGGCGACGTGACCTCGGCCAACGGCATGCGCTTCCTGGTGCCGGCGCGCACCATCCACGCTGCGCCGAACCCGAAATACTTCAATCGCGGGCGAGGTGTCACCTGGTACAATCTGCTGTCTGATCAGCGCACCGGGCTGAACGCGATCACCGTGCCTGGCACGTTTCGCGACAGCCTGGTGCTCCTGGCCGTTGTGTTGGAACAGCAGACCGAGTTGCAGCTCACGCAGATCATGACCGACACTGGCGCACAGCCACGTGGTGTTCGGCCCGTTCCGGCTGCTGGGCTACCGCTTTAGCCCGCGCCTAGCCGACATCGGCGGCACGCGCTTCTGGCGCGTCGATGCGCAGACCGACTATGGCGACCTTAACGCGCTGGCGCGGCAGCGCGTGAGTCTCGATCGTATCACGCTGCATTGGGACGACGTGCTGCGCTTGACTGGCTCGCTCAAGCTCGAGCCTGGTGCCGGCAATGGGCATCATGCGCACCTTCCAGGTTGATGAGCGACCGACCAGTCTGGCGCAAGCTATCGCCGAAATCGGCCGCATCGACAAGACCATCCATACACTGAATTTCATCGACGACGAGGCCTGCCGCCGCGCCACGCTGCTGCAACTCAATCTCGGTGAGGATCGCCACAGCTTGGCGCGCGAGGTCTTCCACAGTAGGCGCGGCGAGCTGTTCCAACGCTACCGCGAAGGGCAGGAAGACCAGTGGAGCGCGCTCGACTTGGTCGTGAATATGATCGTGCTGTGGAACACACTCTACATGGATGCGGTGCTGACGCAGTTGCGTAGCGAGGGTTATCCGGTATGTCCCGAGGACGAGGCGCGGCTGTCGCCGTTCGGCCACGAGCATATCAACATGCTTGGGCGCTATTCGTTCTCGGTTCCGGAGGCCGAGGCGCGCGGGGAGTTACGGCCATTGAGCAAGGGCAACGACACTTGAACTCCTTAGCTAAGGTCGCCAGCGCTGCACATGCATATTGCACGGCGCTGGCGAGGTGTCTTCGTCACTCCGCGCCATTATATGCAGCTTTGCGGCACGGATTTGGCGACTTTGTCTGGTGGCCATTCAGGGCTTGGAACCGCCCGGCAGAATCACTATCTCCAAGAGTTTCTCTGTTTTTGCATCAATGGAGATAGTGTACATCAGGTCTTCGCGACTAACGTCCACAACATAACGCAGGCCACTACCGCCAGGGGCTTTTTCCAACTTCATACCGGTGACTTTGGCAGTATTCGGGGGGCAGGTCTGTTTGGCGATGGTCTTTGCCTGCAGAGGATGAAAAAAGCCCTTGCTTAGTCGAAATCCGCAGGGCCTACTGGCATTCATGGCGATGGTCTCCGCCTTGTCTGGGCTGATGCGTGCCTCCTGAGCATACTGCTGGCCCGCATAGGCCCAAGCGGCGGTGCTGCTTATCAAACCGATGGTACCGGCGAGTAAGGCGGTAGCGAAATAGCGTGACGTGAGTTTCATGATGCCTCCTTGTTTATCTGTAGCGTGATTATAACATCATCCCTTATTCCCTGGATGGTAAATATAAGACCAATCCCCACGAAACTTTAGTATAATAGGAAAATTTTTAACGTAAAGAGGATCGCGGCGTTTTTCTGAGGCGATTTTACCCAAAGATGCTTCGCTCCAACAAATGTTGGGCAATTACTTATACTGCCGTCGTAGGTAATGCGTATATGCAAAGGCCAATACCAAGGTCCGCCCTTCAACGCTGGACGCGGTCATCAGAAAATAATCGACAAAGAGGAGGGCTCAGGCTGGCAAACCATGGGTGTAGTATAATCGCGTGTATGGTTGTTGCTAAAATCCTCGGTGGCCGGGCCTACCCCGGCACCGAAAATAACCGCCAATACGTGTGGCGATACAATACCGCTGTGCATTCTTGCTGACGATCGAATTATACAGTAAACCTTTACAGATTGCGGCCACTGGACCTTTCGCCATTACCCGATCCCACAAGATTATGGACTCCGCCTGAGCGCAAAACGACGAAGCTCATGGCGGTACCCGTGATATCCGGGGTAGTCCTGGGGGAGGTCGTACAGCGGTCGAAGTCGGCCCCACATCTTGGCGGGGCGGACAAATGCTGTTCATAATGGCGTTGTCAGGGAACACCGGTTTTTGCCGTCTGGAGTTCGGTGGGCGCTGTAGCATGGGTGGGCACATGGGGTCTCGGGACATGGTGGCTGGCGGGAAGAGTTCTAGCCTGATGCTTTAACGTACATGATCTTCATAAAAATAGATAACGCACCGGATCCGCTGCCTCACGAACACCAGCGGTCATGTTACCTGTTCCCCTATCATCTTTGCGCGACTGCGGGGGAACTACTGCCCCCCGGCACATCCGACGTGGAAGACGGCTGTCCTGGTTTGTATGGAAAAAGAGCTCGTGCTATAAAAAGTAAATTGTGCAAGGCCGACATCGCCCATGATGTCCTACGATGTCAACCTGTTCTGAGCGCGTTCTATGTCGTATCCCACAAGATGAAGCAGCGATGGCCATCATGCGGAGTATGGACAGTCGGGTATATCCATGAGTAGGGGAGGGTGAACAGTTGATCAGGATGCGTTTTATTGTGGCCATATCGCTATGGGCTTGGCTCGGAAGCGCGATGGCTGCGCCTCTTTTGCTTTTTGGGGTTCCTCTGCAGGATGCGACGCGCACGACACTGACACCCGCCTTAGAAAAAGCAGGCCTTCCCCCTATTCCGAATGGCCCCCAGCAATGGTTCGATACCTACCGGATAAACGGGCAGATGCCACAACTGCAAGGCGCAAGCATGTTTTCTGTGGAGTATGACAGACATAACCGGTTTGCGCTTGCCGAGTATAAATTTCCCAGCTTCGACGACACTGGGCAGGTCCAAGATATTATCACCATGGTTACGTATAAGTATGGACGGCCCAGCAGTATAACCGGCAAGATCAACCATGGGCCAGTCATAGCACGCTGGAAAGAGGGCGGCGGCATGGAAGTCAAAGTCTGGCGAGGGTGGCCGATAACCACCACTTACTTGGATTTGGAGAACGTCGCCATTGTTGATGCGATGCGCGCGGAAAAACTCACCGGCATGCACGGTTCATTACCTGCCCGGATGGGTACAGCGCCCATCAATGAAAACAAAGAATGGGAACCCCCATCACCGGTAGAACAGGTTGCGCAGGCTAACAATCAAACCGTTCCGGAGCTGCTCGTATGGGGAGTCATTGCGTTCTTTCTCGTGCCTGCGGTAGGGATGGTCATTTTCGGTCATTTTCTTGCCAGGGTGACCCGCATCCCGCGTTTTAACGTGGCCGCACGCGTTTTCTTCGCCAGACTGGCTCAGTTTTTTCGCAGGCCTGGATGGTTTCTTAAAGGACGGCAGAGCCGCTAACTGGTGTTATGTCTTCTTACAAAGAGTTATCGTCGTCACAGTTCGTGAATTTATGTCTGGTCGGAGCTGCGGCCTTGAAAAGTATTTAGTCATAGTTTCAAACCAATGATAATGCCCCAAAGAAGACCATTCGCTGCCGCTGCCAGTATGTCCAAGGTATTATGGGATAATACCAGATAGGCAGCACTACCACAGAGCACCGCACCGGCAACCCCATAAGCCGTCAAGTCGCGCAACTCTCTGGCACCAGGAGTGAACGACCAATTCCATAATCTGCGCGCTATGGACAAAAGGTAGTGGATCAGGCCGCAGCGCATGCACAGATCACTCCATGGCGGACGTCAGATATCCAGTATCTCCCCATATTCAATGGGAAAGTTCCACAATGGCGATCGTGATAAAACGCTCCACATGCCTAGTCTAAGTGTAGTGACCCGGAAGGTATCATAAGCGGCTCGTAGCCTCCTGAACAGGAGAATGTCACGTTTTCCCCGTTGAGACCACCCCGGCACCTGCATGCCCGTGAACGCCGCTGTCACTGTGCAGCATCCGGCGCCCACCGACCTACGGTCATCAACCTTGTTCAACCTGTCAAAATTAGTATACCATGATCAATGGTGGGTAAATTAGTGCATACGGTCAGCCAGGTATGACGTGTTAATAAAATTTAATGTTGGCGATATTAGTGGAGGCATTGCCTGGTTGGACAAACCAGAGTAATGGCATGAATCAACCAGTGAGGACATGACCATGGATATATTCAGTCTTCCACATTTGATCATTTTGTTGTTGATTGTTATGGCGCTTTTCGGAACATCAAAAATAAAGAATATAGGGGGGGATCTAGGCTCCGCTATAAAAAGTTTCCGGCAGGCGATGAAGGAAGAAGAACAGCAGGGACCGCCAAAAACAGCCGGGCCCATGACTAAGGCGATCGAGCACAGCGCGGAAGCAGAGGCAGGGGAAACAATCGCAAAAAGCCTTCATACCAAATCATAGCATAGTAGCTAAACGATATATTTCACGATGTTGGTGATCAGCGCGAGGCACATAGCCGCGCCCTGCAGCTCCTTTAATGAATCATATTTCTATGCAGATATAAGTTTCGCTAATTTCCTGTGCACCAGGTTGCCAGCTCTCCAGCAGCCATGCGCAGGGACACGTCAGTAACGAATGGAGTACGGTGGCAGCCACCCTCGCCCAGCGCTCGCAAAATATGCCCGGAAACGCGCTTTGCCAGCGATGCGTCTGCCAAGGGTACGAACGGCATGCCTCATCCGGCATTTGAGGAGGGGTCTGTAGCTTTTTAGTAAACAAGCGGTGACACTTCATGCGCTAACATTACCGCCGCGATAAAGGTTGCTGGGCGAGCACCCGGGCTGATGACGAGCCGTCTGCTGAACCCGGCAGGACGACCGGGTCAGGTTATAGACTACCCACGGAATAAGCAATGGAAAATGAAAAATTAGTCGTGAACCATACCGAATCTGCTGATGAACAGATAACCCAACACAGTTGGAAAAATATACTAGAACTGCCTGCAAAAGGTAAAAACAAGGCGAGATATTTTATTACGCCGGTTATTATCGGACTTATTGTTGGGACGTTATCTCTAGTTTTTATTGACATAATGGATTTTTTTACAGGATTGTCTTTGGGTATTGTTGCGCATTTCATCCCTCCGCGCTCGTCAGGTTTTGGTGGGGGAGTCCAGTCGCCCTATACCTCCGCCCCGGGTTATCCTTTCATGATTCCTCTTGTTGAAGGAACGGCTGGGTTCCTTTCCGGGGTAGTGTCCTATTTTATGATTAAAAATCCGGGGAGTCTTGGTGCCAACAAAGCGATTCGCGCATACCATGAGAACCCGGAATCCCTCACCTTAAAGGAGGCATTTACCACGCTTTTTACATCAGCTATGGTTCTTGGTTCCGGTGGGCCTTCTGGCCGCGAGGGCGCGGTAAGCATGGTGGGCGGCAGCGTCGGCGTATTCATCGCCAAGCTGCTCCGGCAAAAGCCCCACGAAGTGCGCGAGGCTTTAGCTGTAGGGGTCGGCGCGGGGCTGGGAGCAATGTTTAAAGCGCCTCTCGCGGGGGCAATCGCTAGTAGTGAAATATTTTTCAAACACGATTTCGATATCGAAACGATCATCCCCGCGTTTGCCGCATCGGCTGCAGCTTACCTGGTGGTAGCCACCAAGGTAGGATTTTCGCCGCTGTTCCGCATAGGTGTTCTGCCGGTACACAACTTTGAGTTGAGATATATTCTGTGGTTTTCCATTTTTGGTATTTTTTCCGGTCTGATCGCTCGTTTTCTGTTGTGGGTATTTTATACTATTTCTGATTTGTTCAAGAAGATGAAACAGCCGATCTATATCAGTGCCCTGATAGGTGGGGTCCTGGCTGGCTGCATTGGTTTGTTATCCTCTTATGCCATAGGCAACGGCTATGGCTGGTTGCAGTTGATCATGGACCATAAAATCTCCCCTGGGGTATCCGAATTAACGCTTGGTATAATCTGTGTCATTCTGGCCATGTCTCTGATTGCCGGCTCCGGGGCATCTGGCGGGGCCTTTAGTCCAACAGTAGTTATCGGTGGGCTCTCGGGTGCTTTGTTCTGGCATTTTGCGAAAACGGTTTCCCCTGATCTCAATATACCCATTGCCATGTTTGTGGTGGTCGGCATGATGGCGGTCTTTTCCGTAGCAGCCAATGCGCCCTTGTCTACCATCGTCATGATCACCGAAATGACTGGGAGTTATGGTGTACTTTTGCCCGCCATGCTCACCGTAGGAATAGCAATGATGTTTGGCGGTGAGCATTCGTTATTCAACGCACAGCACGACCATCGGTCAGCGTCAGGCCATGCCGACTCATGATATGATAAATTTATGAGGTTATGGCCGGATATCGATAGCGCTGCCGCTGCCACTGCCGCCAACCGTATGGACATGCAATATGTTGGCAGACGTTTGGGATAATAGATTCTGCTCATAGCGTGAAATGGCTTCGCGGTCCTCGCATATCTGTAAGGTGATGGAAACGCTTCCGGTAATCGCTGCGTGTATCGGACACTGATGCAGCATTCTGATCAGGATCACTTCATCATCGGGCGATAATTGCAATGGTAATGTCAAGGTGATGTTGATCTCATCAATCCGCACTGCGCCAGTAGTTTTTACGGCCGTGCAGAGGCTTATCAAGCAGATTGCCCTTAAGTCCCGTCGCTCCAGAAACCGTAACGTCAGTTCCACGAGGCATTGACCAAGAGCCATATTGAGCAAATGCAATGGGGTGAGTTGTATATCAGGCAAGTAAAGGTTTAAGGATGTATTTTCAGAATCGTCCAGTCGGCATGCTGTAATATTACGCTCACCGTCCTTAAAAATATGAACTACAGTCTTTTTCCTGTTCATTGGATGCTCCGGGTTCCCGTAATAAGACATCAGGTCAGAGCAGTTAAAGCTGCCCGTAATACCTCTTCATGGAGCCCCAGTGGCCCGTCCATACGGATGTGCATACCAGGGATCATCACCACATCCAGCAGACGCGGAAGGTCTTCCCGGAGATGGCGTCCTCGGCTCCAGAACAGAGGGGATATTCTGAAATTCCTGATCCCGCGGCCATATTCCTCTTGAATGGCGTCCGTCAGCATGGGGTGCCACAGTTCTAGATAGCATAAACGGATAAGGCGTTCCGGATGGATTGCCTTCAAGTCGGTCTCCAGGATTTCAAACGGAAGGCGCCATTCTGGATCACGGGATCCATGCGCAAGCAGCAAATGGGCTTCCCTAGTCATGCACTGACAACCGCTGATAAATACCGATGTCTTTGGTCAAAGAAGTCATCAGAAGCGGTGTTCATTCCATGTGATAACCGTTGCGACAGGCGCACCACCTCACCCACAATGAGGATGGCCGGGCTGCCCAGATCCGCCTCGTGAATGGCATCGGTCAAGTCGCTTAACTTGGCGTACACATGGCGCTGCTGCGGCAAAGTTGCCCATTGCATAGCGAGCACCGGCGTATCCGGGTGCCGTCCACCGGCGATCAATGCGTTCTGAATTTCCGTTATACGGGCCATTCCCATATGGATGACCAGGGTATCTGCTGCCTTTGCGATATGACGCCAGTCCAGTGGTGGGGCATCCGCGGCCTCGTGCCCCGTTACGAACAGGGCGGATTGGCTGATGCTGCGGTACGTCAGCGGCACGGCGGCACAGGCTGCCGCTGCAAGACCGCTGGTGATGCCGGGCACTATTTCGTAGTCGATGTTGGCCGTCCACAGTGCCATACACTCCTCACCACCGCGTCCAAAAATAAACGGGTCACCCCCTTTGAGGCGCACTACACGCATACCTTGCCGCGCGGCGTGGATCATCCGCGTCTGAATACTCACCTGAGAAGCAGAGGGCCTGCCGCCCCGTTTGCCTACATCCACCAATTTGGTATCCGGTCGCGCCATATCCAGAATACGTGGATTGACCAGGGCGTCATGAAAGATGATATCGGCCGTACTTATAAGGGCAGCAGCCTTCAGAGTCAGCAAATCCGGGGCGCCCGGACCAGCCCCGACAATCCAGACTTTTCCGCTGTTACCGTAGCCCCCGCTGCTCACAGGTGGGGCCCTCCGGCGGTCAGCCGCCGCCGTTGACCAGTTGATCCGGCGTCCTGCGTGGGAGGCCGCGCGAGCCCATGTCCCATACCTCGGGAAGCAGTGTTTTTAATGTTCGGATACATTTCCCACCCCGGAGTCGTCAAGATGGATCATCCCGGCCGCAACAGTTTGATGTGTCACTTCGTCGATCAAAATGAACGCTCCGGTTGCGCGGATGGCGTCATATGCATCCGCAGCGAGCGGCTGCTGCACATTCAGTGTGATGCTGGCGATGTCGTTCAGTCGCAGGGCATCGGCCGGGTGCTTCTGTTGTGTGTTGATATCGAGCAACGCATTGATTTTTATGACTCGTGCGGTGACCTGCCGGGTTGTGTGTTTCAGCCAGTAGTTGCGACGCGGATCGAGCGGATCCTCCGACAACCAGCAGACGTCGGCGGTAACGGTTTTGAGCGGGCTGGCCGGACGATCGGCGGATGCGAGCATGTCGCCACGCGAAATATCCAGGTATTCCTCCAGCAACAACGTTACCGATTGGCCGACGACGGCTGATTCCAGCGATTGATCAAGCATCAGAATATCTTTCACGGTCGCCATCGACCTTCCTGGTTGCACCACCAACCGGTCACCCCTGCGAACTTTTCCTGCTTCGATACGGCCCATGTAACCGCGGAAGTCATTGGCTTCGTGGCCGTTGTGGCGCGCCACCAGTTGTACCGGAAAACGCAGCGGCTCGTCATGGCATGCGTCATAGACGCTCAGAGATTCGAGTAGTTCGATCAGCGTTGGCCCCTGATACCAGGGCATCCTGTCGCCCGCGGTGACCACATTGTCGCCCGACAGGGCAGACAACGGAATGGTGTGGATATCCTTCAGGCCCAGCCGTTGCGCGAATTCCTGGTATGCCTGCACGATGCGTGCATACACCGCCTGGTCGTAATGCACCAGATCCATCTTATTGACTGCGACCACGACATGTTCGATCTGTAACAGGTGAGCGATGGTCGAATGGCGCTTGGTTTGCACCAGCAATTCCGCGCTGCCATCGTCGCCCATCTTCACTTTCGAAACATCGATCAGGATGACGACGGCGTCAGCGGTGGATGCTCCGGTAACCATATTGCGCGTGTACTGTTCATGGCCCGGAGTATCGGCGATGATGAACTTGCGCCGGGGCGTAGCAAAGTAGCGGTAAGCGACATCGATGGTGATGCCCTGCTCGCGCTCGGCTTCCAGGCCATCCGTCAGCAGCGACAAATCGATCGCGTCGCCGATGGTGCGCCTGTGCCTGGCGTGCGATATCGCATCCAGCTGGTCGGCAAAAATACCCTTGCTGTCGAACAGCAGACGGCCGATCAGCGTGCTCTTGCCATCATCTACCGAACCGGCAGTAATGAAGCGCAGCAAGCCGCGCTCTCTGGTCAGTTCCTGAAAAAACTGTTTGGGAATGGTCGCGTTCATCAGAAATATCCTGCCCTCTTGCGTTGTTCCATCGATGCTTCCGATGTCCGGTCATCCATCCGGGTTGCACCACGTTCGGTGATTTTGGTCACGGCAGTCTCGGCGATGATAGCCTCGACGGTAGCGGCATCCGACGCCACCGGACAGGTGCATGAGATATCGCCGACCGTACGGAACCGCACGACTTGGGTCTTGATTACCTCCCCCTCTTTGGCCGGGGTCAGCGTGGTCAGCGGCACCAGAAAGCCGTTGCGCAGAATGACCTGGCGCTCATGGGCAAAGTAAATCGGCGGCAGCGCCAGGTTTTCGCGGGCGATGTATTGCCAGACGTCCAGTTCGGTCCAATTGGAGATCGGGAACACGCGCATATTTTCGCCAGGATGAATGTGGGTGTTATATAAATCCCAGAGTTCAGGGCGCTGCGCCTTCGGATTCCACTGCCCAAACTCATCGCGAAATGAAAAAATCCGCTCCTTGGCG
>JAKAFG010000034.1 GCA_021818125.1 Pseudomonadota bacterium
GCGAGCAACAGCTTGGTGCCCACCCCATCGGTGCCTGACACCAGTACCGGCTCGCGATAACCGCCGGGTAGGGCGAACAGTCCGCCGAAACCGCCAATACCGCCGAGCACGCCGGGGCGGTGGGTACTTTCGGCAAGGGGCTTGATACGGTCCACCAACGCATTGCCAGCATCGATGTTCACTCCGGCACTGCGATAGGTCAAAGGTTTCGGGGTATCCACGGCGACTTCCTCAATGGGGTTTTGGTCATGGTATGAGGGCCTCTGGCGCCTGTCAAAGGGGGCAACCGGCAGAGTCGTGCGGTGAACCGCGTCCAATAAAAAAGAGCGGCGAACCGCTCTGTTATGCGCCAAATCCCTACAGGTGATCAGAACCGCTTGAAAATCTGTCCACTTTTTGCCGCCTGGAAGCGCGCTTCTACCACGCCCCAGTTCATGTTCTTGTGAATGGCGGTCAGGTAATCGGCGCGACCGAGCGCTTTCCAGTCTACCATGTAGGCATGCTCGAAGACATCGACGATCACCAGCGGCACAAAACCGCCCACATTACCGTCTTCATGAAGCTGGACAAAGTGATTATTCATCTGACCGGTGGTGCCATCGTAGTAGGTGATAGCCCAGCCCACGCTACGGCTCTTGGCGGCAGACATCAGATCCTCATGCCATACCTCAGTGCTGCCAAACTGCTCAGTGACCGCTGCCTTAAAGCCAGGTGCCTGATCGATGCTGCTGCCGGGCTTCAACTGGGCAAAATAGTACTCGTGTAAAACCATGCCATTATATTCAAAGCCAAAGCGTCGGCGACGGTCTGCATAGGTGAGTGATCCCGTTTTACCAGCAGCACGCATTTCCGCAAGCTCTTTGCGCAATGCATTGCTTTGATTGACATAACCAACATAAAGCCCCCAGTGATCATTAATCTGGGCATCGGAAATGCCATCCAGCCCGCTGGGCCTTAATTCTTCGCGCACGCTGTATTCGGACATTCGCTATTCTCCTGATTTCAAGTTTAGAACTGAACCAACTTCGGTAGATTGTAGTCAGTGGCAGAGCTACCTGCAAACGACCTCCCTATCTTTTGAGTGCTGACTGTGCCCTCGATTTTTCTTGACAGTCATCGCACCCTTGCCTAGCTTCACTGCGATGAATCTGCCGAATCTGTTGACCTTGTTACGACTCTTTCTGGTGCCAGTGATCTTCTACGCACTGGCAAAGGGGTTTTTTGCCGTGGCCCTGATCATTTTTTTGGTGGCGGCGATTACCGATGCACTGGATGGTTGGATAGCCCGCCATTATCATCTTCAGACCTGTTTGGGGGCCGTTCTTGATCCGGTAGCGGATAAACTACTCGTAGTGACGACGGTTATCACGCTGACCTGGTTGCAGCGTATTCCTTTGTGGATGACTGTTGCCATTATCTCCCGGGACCTGCTGATCGTCGGTGGTGGCCTGCTCTACCTGCTACTGATCGGAAAATTTAGTGTCCGCCCGACGCTGCTGTCGAAATGGAACACCGTGCTACAGTTTATCGTCATTGTGCTGGTGTTGTTACAGGCAGCATGCCATTGGCGCATACCGCTGTTGCCAGCCTTCGCTCTGGCGTTCCTGATGGCCGTTGTGTCCGGGGGGCAGTATGTCTGGGTCTGGAGCCGCAAGGCGATTGCTCAGGAGGGGGACGCGAGCGAACCATGAGGGGGATGCGACAACTTATTCTCCCCTTGGGGGTGAAGTCACAAGCAACGCTGGAAGGATATTATCCCCATCCGAACGCGGAGGCGCTGCGTGCGGTGCTGAACCTGGTGGCTGAACCGCAGAGCATCTGTCTTTACCTTTATGGGCCGGGTGGAGTGGGTAAAAGTCATGTACTGCTGGGGGCAGCCGCCGCGGTTGCCGGATGGGTACCTTATATAGACTGCGGTGATGTCACCAATCCGTTCAACGCAATAACGGCTCCAGGGACGTTCTCCAGTCTGGCAGAGGCTCCTCTGTTGTGTCTGGACAATGTTGAAAGCTGGTCGGGTCAGCGCGATAAGGAAACTTTTTTCTTCGATCTCTATAATGAACGCATGGGTCGCGGGCAACCGATGCTCCTTGCCAGTCGACGGTCACCGCAGTTCACTGACTGGGTGCTCCCGGACTGGGCAAGTCGGGTGAGTGCGGGTTTGCAATACGCTCTGCGTTTCCCCAGTGATGCGGAGAGAAGTGTCATTTTGCAGGAAATGGCGCAGCGCCGCGGCCTACAGATTGGCGTGGACGCCGCTCATTATCTATTACGGCATTATCCGCGCGATCTCGGTGCGCTGGATCACTTGTTGAGTGTGCTGGATGCCCGGAGTTGGGAGCAACAACGAGAAGTGACCATCCCTTTCATACGCCTTTGTCTGGCTGCGGAGAAATCGTGATGACCGTAAAAATACCGCCGCGGCAATGCTTTCGTCAGAAAGACAAGGTGCTAGAACCCGTTCCCAAAGAAAATGCCAACCGCTGGCAACGCATAGTCCACCGAGTATATCGTGCGTGGCATAGCTTTTGGCTTGACGACTGTACCGACCGTGCGGGATTGCTCGCTTATACCACGCTTTTTGGTTTGATACCGCTGGCTGTACTGGTCTTCAGTCTGTGGAATCTGGTGGGGTTCAGCCTGCTCCACCGTGCCCAGGTTGATCATCTGATTTTGCACAGTTTTGTCCCGCGAACGGGGGATGCGATTCTGCGTCAGGTAAACCGCCTCGCAGCGCGCGGAGCGCAATTGGGTCTGTTTGGCGTGTCAGGATTAGGCGTTACCGCGATTTTTCTGCTTCATGAGGTAGAGCGACATTTCAACGCCATCTGGGGCGTCACTCCGACTTGCCTGTGGTGTCGCGTTTTACGCTACGTGGCTATGCTTGTGCTAGGCCCGCTCAGCTTTGCATTCATCCTGCCTCTGCTGGGTCCCCTGCAGCCCTTACTCGCCTACCTGGCATATATCCCGGTCTTGCCCCCCGTTTTGAGTCATCTGCTTACCCTTCTGGTGGTCACCGTGATGATGTCAGTGCTCTACAAAATACTGCCCTCGGCGGTTACGCGCTGGCGGGATGTCTTTGTTGGCGGGGTATCCGCCGCCATCTTGTTTGAAGCCGCCAAGATGGCGTTGGCGGGTTATCTGCGATTTTCAACCTTTGAAACCATATATGGCGCTTTGGGTGCCTTTCCTATCTTTCTCCTCTGGTTATATATGGCCTGGGCGATTGTTTTGTTCGGTGCGGAGATGGCAGTGGCTGCGATAGTCCGTGATAATCATTAGGGATATTTCACTCTGCGCATTAATATGCCGAATGGAGAGGAAAAGTCGTCGGCAAACGCTTTACTTGCAGCGCCGCGATCGCTAATATGCCGCGCTTATGTTTTCCGCCAAAGCGTCCAGCCTGCCACTTGCCCGGGTGTCTGTCCATGGTGACAGGCTGGAGGGCGTCATTGATCCGCGCTTATGGTCGCGCTTAGGCGAGGCGCTGGTCAGCGTACAGGCGGTGAGTGTATACCTTGATCTGATCCGCAGGGGGCAGGTGATTGCCGCCGATGGCCGTATAGAGGTGCTTGGTGAGATTCGCTGCGAACGCTGCATGGGTGCTATGCCGTTACAGCTTTCCGTAACCGTGCACAGCGGGTTGGCAGAACGGGAGTCCGCAGTGACCGCGCTGGATCCTGAGTTGGAGGTGGTTCTTGCCGAAAATGGCGTTGTCGCTCAGCAAAGTTGGCTAGAGGATGAAGTACTACTGGCCCTGCCCATGATTCCTCGCTGTGCGGAGTGGAAGTCAGGCGTATGTCCGGTTTCGGGGCTTGAGCCGTTAACGGTTGGCAAATGAAGTGCAGTACATCTTGATACAGATTGGGAGAAAGTGAGTCATGGCCGTTCCACAAAGTAAAACTTCCCGTTCACGTCGTGACATGCGACGCGCCCACGATTTTTTGGTAACAGTGAACCGTTCCGTATGTGCCCATTGCGGTGCAGCAAAGCTGCCCCATCATGTGTGCCCGGAATGTGGTTTCTATAAAGGTCGCGAGATTGTGAAGAAGGCGGTCGAAGCCTGACCACGCCATTGCATCAGAGCGTCCTGGGGGCTTCGCGATGCCGCATATTGCGGTAGATGCCATGAGCGGTGATTCCGGGCCGTCGACGGTGGTTCTTGCCATCCGTGATCTGCTCAGGGAGTACCCTGATGTCATTTTTCACATGGTCGGCGATACGAATATCCTCCAGGCGGAGCTCGCGCGATCACACCTGCAAGGCTCGGCGCAGATCGTGGTACATCACGCCAGTCAGGTGGTGGCGATGGATGAGGCACCGTCACAGGCCTTACGCGGCAAACGGGACTCGTCCATGCATGTCGCCATCGGCCTGTTGCGGGAAGGGCATGTCGATGCGGTGGTCAGTGCGGGTAATACTGGTGCGCTGATGGCGCTTGGTAAAGTGTTTCTTCGCACCATTCCCGGCATAGACCGACCGGCTATTGCCGCGTTTCTGCCGACGACGACAGGCCGTTTCCTCGCCCTGGATTTGGGCGCCAATGTCGATTGTCATCCGGAACATCTCCTGCAGTTCGCCGTCATGGGCTCGATACTCGCCGAGCGCGTCATGGGCCTTGCCAAACCGAGGGTTGGCTTGCTCAATATCGGCTCTGAAGATATCAAGGGCAATGAGCAGGTCAAAGAAGCCGCGCTGCTCCTGCGGGCTGCCAAGCTGAATTTTGTTGGCAATGTGGAAGGTTCCGATATTTATCGGGGCGTTGCTGATGTGGTGGTTTGTGATGGCTTTGTGGGTAATGTAGCGCTCAAGACCTCTGAAGGACTGGCGGGGATGATCAGCCAGGAACTGCGTGCCAGCTATACCCATGGTTGGTATGGGCGCATTGCGTATTTGGTCAATCGTCCGATCTTGCAACGTTTGCGGCGCCGCCTCGACTCTCGTCAGTACAATGGTGCCACCCTATTGGGGCTGAATGGCATTGTCATCAAAAGTCACGGAAACGCCGACCGCTTTGCCTTTGCCTGTGCCGTGGAGGTGGCTATCGCCGAAGCCAAGCATCGCCTGACCCTGCATATTGCCGAGGTGATTCAGGAAAATCTCGCTTCAGCGGTGCGAAACAGCGCGTGAAACCCATTTTTAGCCGCATTGTCGCCACTGGTGGCTATCTGCCAGAACGTATCCTCAGCAACCATGACCTGGAGCAGATGGTGGATACCAGTGATGCCTGGATCTTTGCGCGCACCGGCATCCGCTCCCGGCATATCGCCGCTCCCGACGAAAAAACAGTAGACATGGCGGAAGCGGCGGCGCGCCAGGCGCTGGCGGATGCCGGTCTTTGGGCGGAGGATTTAGACCTCATTATTGTCGCGACGACCACCCCGGACCAGATATTCCCCAGTACCGCCTGTCTGCTGCAGGCCCGCTTGGGAAACCATGGTGCGCCAGCCTTTGATATTCAGGCGGTTTGTACCGGCTTTATCTATGCGCTGGCGACCGCCGATCGTTTTATCCGCAGCGGCGGGGCGCGGCATGCGCTGGTCATTGGCGTAGAGAGTATGTCCCGCATCGTCGACTGGACAGATCGCGGCACCTGTATTCTTTTTGGTGACGGTGCCGGTGCTGTAATCCTCAGCGCCAGCGACGAGCCCGGTATTATCTCCACGCACATTCATGCTGACGGTGCCTATGCCGACTTACTACAGGTGCCTGGTGGCGAGACACGGATGACCATGCAGGGCAACGCGGTGTTCCGCATGGCTGTGCGTACCCTGGGTGAGATTGTGCAGGAAACGCTCGCAGCAAATGCCCTGACACCAGAGGACATCGACTGGCTGGTGCCACACCAGGCCAATATCCGAATTATCCAGGCGACGGCCGATAAGTTAGGCCTGCCTATGGAGCGGGTGGTGACGACTGTAGAGCATCATGGTAATACTTCCGCAGCTTCGGTACCTTTAGCGCTGGATGAAGCCGCCCGACGTCGTTGCTTTCAGCCGGGGCAGCGTCTCCTGCTGGAGGCGTTCGGGGGTGGGTTTACTTGGGGATCAGCCCTCCTGCGTTGGGGCTGAACGCCTGCATACCAATTTGTACTGAGAGGAGGTTCGCTTGCACGGCTCTATCGCCTTTGTTTTTCCCGGTCAGGGTTCGCAGTCTTTGAACATGCTGGCTGACCTGGCCACCAGTCATCCGTCGGTCAAGGCGGTTTTTGCAGAAGCTTCTGCCCAGTTGGGCGAGGACCTGTGGTCGCTTACTCAGGATGGCCCTGTCGAAAAACTCAATCAGACGCGCTGGACGCAGCCGGTGATGCTGGCTGCCGGGTACGCCGTTTATCGGGTCTGGGAAGAGGAGGGCGGTGTCTTCCCCGACTTTGTCGCCGGACACTCTCTGGGTGAATACACGGCCTTGGTGGTCGCAGATGCGGTGGACTTCCCGGATGCAGTACGTCTGGTCGCTGAGCGCGGTCGTCTGATGCAGGAAGCGGTGCCGGAAGGTGTGGGTGCCATGGCTGCCATCATTGGTCTCGGCGATGATGAGGTGAAACAACTTTGTGCTCAGGAAGCACGAGGTGAAGTGCTCGCAGCGGCTAATTTCAACGCGCCCGGACAGGTGGTGGCCGCAGGTAATCAGGCCGCCATTGAGCGCCTGGTAGAGTCGGCGCGTGCAGCCGGCGCGAAGCGCGTTGTCGTGCTTCCGGTCAGTGTGCCCAGTCATTGCAGCCTGATGATACCGGCTGCCGAACATTTTCAGACCACTCTGGAATCTGTGCAGTTCCGCAGCCCCAAGGCGATGGTGGTGCATAACGCCGATGTGCAAAGCCACAACACGCCTGATTCCATTCGTGCCGCCCTTGCTAAGCAGTTGTATTCGCCGGTACGCTGGACCGACACGATTCGTCATCTCGCCCGACAGGGGGCTATGACTTTCGTGGAAATGGGGCCAGGTCGCGTGCTGTCGGGGTTGGGGAAGCGTATTGAGCCTGATCTGACCATGCTCCACATCGAAGATGGCAAAAGCCTCAAGGCCACCCTGGAGGTGATCTAATGGCGGGATCTTTAGAGGGTCAGTTGGCCCTGATCACCGGCGGCAGTCGCGGCATCGGACAGGAGATCACCCGCGTGCTCGGCAGGCAGGGCGCACGGGTCGTCGCCACGGCAACCACGCCTGCTGGTGCAGAACGGATCAGTGCAGATCTGGCAGCGCATGGTATTCGCGGCGCCGGGGTGGCACTGGATGTCACCGATGATGCGGCCATGTCCGCCGTGCTCGCGCAGATACAGGCATCCCACGGTGCGCCGACCATCTTGGTAAACAACGCGGGCATCACCCGCGACCAATTGCTGCTGCGGATGAAGGATGACGATTGGGATGCCGTCATGGCGACCAATTTGCGCGCGGTATATCGCTTGAGCAAGCTGTGCGTGCGCGATATGCTCAAAGCGCATTTCGGCCGTATTATTAACATTACGTCTGTTGTGGGCGTCATGGGCAATGCCGGACAAACCAATTATGCGGCGGCCAAGGCGGGTGTGGCAGGTTTTACCCGCGCCATGGCCCGGGAAGTGGCAGCGCGGCAGGTGACTGTCAATTGTGTGGCCCCTGGTTTCATCAGCACGGACATGACTGAAGGGCTGAATGATGCGCACCGTGATGCCCTTATGCAGCAGATTCCCGCGGGAAGACTGGGTGTGGTGGCTGATGTGGCCGCTGCAGTCGCTTATTTGGCGAGTCTGGATGCGGGTTACGTAACCGGACAGATTCTGCATGTCAATGGTGGCATGTGGATGGGGTAACGCATTCGTAGCTTTACAGGACTGTACGCCCTGTGGTCCAATCTCGCCGGCAATAATTTTTTTACCAACAGAGGAGCTTCTCCTAATGGACAATGTGGCAGAACGTGTAAAGAAGGTCGTAGTGGAGCAGTTGGGTGTCAACGAAGATGAAGTGACCAATGAAGCCTCTTTTGTCGACGACCTGGGTGCTGACTCGCTGGATACTGTGGAACTGGTGATGGCGCTGGAAGAAGAATTTGATTGCGAAATCCCCGACGAAGAAGCGGAGAAGATTGCGACCGTGCAACAGGCCATTGACTATGTGTCTGCGCACATGCCAGCCAAGGATGCCTGAGCATTTCCTAACAGAGTAATGAGGAGAGCAGGCGTTTGAAAAGACGTGTAGTGATTACAGGGCTGGGAATTGTGTCGCCCGTCGGTGTGGGTATTCCGGCGGCGTGGGAATCTATCAGCCAGGGACGTAGCGGTATCGGTCGGGTAACCCGCATTGATCCTGCCTTATATAGCTCCCAGATTGCGGGAGAGGTACGTGGCTTTGATATTAGTCAGTACATCCCAGCCAAGGAAGCCCGCAAGATGGATTTATTCATCCATTACGGCCTTGTTGCAGCGATGGAAGCGATTGCGGATTCCGGGTTGCAGATCAGTGCAGACATTGCGGATCGGGTGGGAGTATCCATTGGCAGTGGCATTGGCGGCTTGCCGGGTATTGAATCCGAGCATCAGATTTTCACCGAGAGCGGCCCGCGCCGGATCTCACCCTTTTTTATTCCGCGTTGTATCGTCAATATGGTGTCCGGCCATGTTTCTATCATGTATGGCGCCAAGGGACCGAATATCGCCATGGCGACGGCCTGTTCTACAGGTACGCACTCCATCGGCGATGCGGCTCGACTTATCGAGTATGGTGACGCCGATGTCATGATTGCCGGTGGTGCCGAGGCGGCTATCAGTCCCTTGGGGCTGGGTGGATTCTCCGCAGCGCGGGCGCTTTCTACCCGTAATGATGATCCCGAGAAGGCCAGTCGTCCCTGGGATAAAGACCGGGACGGTTTCGTGCTGGGTGAAGGTGCGGGCATCCTCGTTCTGGAGGAATATGAATTTGCGCGGCGCCGTGGCGCACGTATCTATGCGGAGTTGTCCGGCTACGGCATGAGCTCCGATGCTTACCATATGACACAGCCTGCTCCCGCAGGGGAAGGTGCCGCCCGCTGTATGCAAGCCGCTTTGCGTAACGCTGCGGTGACTCCGGAAATGGTGGGGTACATCAATGCGCATGGAACGTCTACCCCGCTTGGAGACCGTTCAGAAACCGACGCCGTGCATACGGTCTTCGGCGAACATGCATGGCGATTGGCCATGAGCTCCACCAAGTCCATGACGGGCCATCTTCTGGGTGCCGCAGGGGGGGTCGAAGCCATTTTTACGGTGCTGGCGCTCTATCATGGCATTCTGCCACCCACCATCAATCTGGATCAGGCCGACGAAGGCTGTGACCTGGATTATGTGCCCCTTAAGGCGCGAAAAGCAGATGTAGAAGTTGCGTTAAGCAATTCCTTCGGATTTGGCGGTACCAACAGTTCTCTGGTCTTCCGCCGCTTTAGCGACTGATTCGCTCCGTGGGAGTGATTACCGCCACGGTGGATGGAAATCACTTCGTGGCAGGGGAGTGCGGTGCTGCCTTAGACCGCGCATTACATTACGGGGATGGGCTTTTTGAAACCATCGCGGTAATAAAGGGCGTCCCCCTGTTTTGGGATGCCCATCTGGCGCGTCTCAAGCGTGGCGCGACCATTCTGAATATCCCGATGCCTCTCCCAAGCCTCTGGTACGATGATTTACGGCATGTATTGAATGGCGTCCCGGCATACCCACGCCTCTTCGTCAAGCTGCTCCTCAGTCGGGGCGCGGGTTGGGGTTATGGCAGTGCCGGTGCCGGTCCCGCGCGACGCTATCTATGGTTATCCCAATGGCCAGAGCGTGATCCTCACTATTGGGAACCCGGTATCTCCGCCACGATCTGTCCGGTCGCCTTGTTAACCGGTGCGCCTTATCTCGGGGTTAAATCGCTCAATCGCCTGAATCAGGTGGTAGCCCGCGATGCCCTGACTTCGGAATATGCAGAAGGGGTCATGTTGGACCAGTCAGGGGTGCTGCGCGAGGGAATCATGTCCAATCTGTTTTGGGTAAAAGCCGGTATTGTCTACACCCCCGAACTGGAAGATGGAGGCATCGCCGGCATTCAGCGGGGCGCTATTCTGGAGTGGCTGCGCGCGCGTGGCGTGCCGACCATGCTGGGTCGCTATCGGGCCGCGGCACTTCAGGAGGCTGATGAAATATTTTTCAGCAATAGCCTGATTGGCATCTGGCCAGTGCGCTACTTTGTGGAACGCTCGTTACCCGGACATGACGGACCAATAGCATCCGCTTTGCTCGCATGGTGCAGGGACATGGGGTTGGGGCCGCAATCATGACCCGCAAACGCCGTGCCGCCCTGTTAATTCTTTTGATTGCGTTATTCCCTTTTGGATTTTACGGCATCAGCATGTATTGGCCGGAAACTTTGCCGGCGAAGGGGGTGACGGTCCCCATTCCTCTGGGCGCCAGTAACGCGCAAAGTATCGCTAGTCTGGCGCATTCCGGGGTATTGCCGCATCCGCGACTGTTTCATCTGGCTTGGGCTTTGGCCGGGTATCCGCCCATGCAGGCCGGGCTGTATGAGTTTCAGGGACGTATTAACCAGGCGCAGGTACTCCACCGGTTAATTGCCGGACAATCCACGCCACTCAATCTGCTGATTGTGCCCGGCTGGCGTTTGCAGCATATCTATCAGGAAATACGCGATAAAGCTCCTTATCTGGGCCTGCAGAATCTGCCACAGGGCGAGGCAGCGGCACGTCGCCTCGCACAGCAGGGCATCGGCGCGCAAGGAAGTGCGGAGGGCTGGCTTTTCCCCGATAGCTATCGTTACGTTCCGGGTACCACCGCGCTGAGTGTGCTGCGGCGTGCCTATGTGCGCATGCAGCGGGAATTACAGTCCTTGTGGGCCGGACGTGCTCCTGGATTGCCGCTGGGTGATCCCTACCAGGCCCTGATTCTGGCTTCTATCGTACAAAAGGAGGGCGCGCCGCCCGCAGAGCAGGCGCATATTGCCGCCGTGTTTCTCAATCGCTTGCGGCAGGGGATGCCTTTGCAGTCTGATCCTACCGTGATTTACGCTTTGGGCGAGCGCTATACTGGGCTGTTGACGTCTCAGGAGATGCATGTGGAGAGCCCCTATAACACCTACTTGCACACCGGATTGCCGCCTACCCCCATTGCGATGCCGGGACTCAGTAGTCTGATGGCCGTGCTGCATCCTGCAGACAGTGCCGACCTCTATTTTATCGCTCAAGGTGATGAATATCATTATTCAGAGAGTTACACGCAACATCTTAAGCAGATACAGCGTTATCTCCAGCATGCCGGAGGAGCAGGTTTATGAACGCGAAGGCGGCATCGCTGAAGAATGGATTTTTCCTCACCTTAGAGGGTATTGAGGGCGCAGGAAAGAGTTCAGCGGTGCCGATGTTGGCGGAATATTGTCGTCATCAGGGTTACGCGGTGGAAGTCACCCGAGAACCCGGCGGAGGGCCTCTCGGTGAGGCTTTGCGTGCGATTTTTCTGGATGACCGCCTGCACCTGGATGCGGACGAGGAACTGCTTCTGCTCTACGCCGGGCGTCGGGATCATTGGCAGACCCGTATTGCCCCCGCGCTGGCTGCCGGGAAAGTGGTCATCAGTGACCGCTATGAGGATTCCACCTATGCCTATCAGAGCGGCGGGCGGGGTGCCCCCCCCGAACATATTGCGGAGTTGGCACGCTGGGCGGGGATTACGCGTCGTCCAGACCTGACCTTGTGGTTTGATGTGCCGCCGGAATTGGGCGCAGCACGCATTCGCGCACGTCGACCGGATCGTCTGGAGCAAGAAGATCAAGCCTTCTTTAGCCGGGCGAGAGCGGTTTTTGCGGAACGCTGCGCGGCCGAACCACAAAGAATCTTGCGCGTGGATGCGGCCCAAGCTCTGCCGGTGGTGCATGATACTTTGCGGGCACAGCTGGCGCTGCGTCTGGCGGCCCATTGTTCATGAGTGCGCACCGTCCGCCGCCCGCCGAATGGCAGCCGATACAAAGCTTGCTGCAGGCCGGGTTGCCCCAGGCGATGCTCGCTGTCGGCGAATCGGGGACGCTGGTCGGACAGTACTGCGATGATTTGCAGCAGGCGGCCTTGTGTTTCGCGCCATCGGCGCAGGGGCTGTCCTGTGGAACCTGCCGTTCCTGTCGTTTGCTGGCAGAAGGTAATCATCCGGATCTGCTCGTTATTACAGCAGAAACGGGAAAGCGTATTGCGATTGAGTCGGTGCGCCATGCCAATGACTTTCTCGCCTTCACCCCTCAGGTCAGCGCGCGTCGCTGGCTGCGCGTTGAACCGGCCGAAGCGATGACTGCGGCAGCCGCTAATGCCCTGCTCAAAACCCTGGAGGAGCCTGCCGCGCGTGCGCACATTCTTTTGCTCAGTGAGCGTCCGTCGCAGCTTCTGGCTACCATCCGGTCGCGTTTGCAAAAGTTGCCTTTCCCAGCGCTGCGGCTCGGGCAGTGCGTGGTCTGGCTGGAAGAGCACGGCATACCTCCTGCGGAGGCGCTCCTGTTAAGCCGACAGTTTGCGAATCGGCCGCTGCGTGCCTGGCAGCTCTGGGAATCCGGCTGGGTGACGCTGCGCCAAACCTGGATCGACACGTTATTGAACCTCACCCAGCAAGGTCCTGTTGCTGCTTTGCGTTTGGCCGATAACTGGGCTAAAGACATTGACTTGCTTCTGCTGCGTGAGTTGATGTTGAGCTTGTTGGCGGATTTGCTACGTCTCCGTAATCGGCGCCTGGACAGCATCGTGCATTTGGACTATTTGCAGTCGTTAGAGGTCATGGCGCAGACGGCTCAGGCGACATCCCTCTGGGAAACGCTGGAGGGTTGGATTCGGTTGCCTGAGTCTCTCGTGCAGAATCGCAATGTGGGCATGATGTTGGAAACGTTATTGTTGAGCTGGGTAGGCATTTGGTCCGGGGAGAGGGCGCATGGAATTACAAGCTGAGACAGGGGGCGCGGCAAAAGCGCTGTCTGTTGTGCTGCGGGACGCTGCGGCGGTGCAGCGCTACTACATGCCAAGCATCAAAGGCGGTGGTGTGCTGGTGGAGACACCGAATCTTCTGCCCATAGGCACGGAGGTGCTGCTCATGATCAGTCTTCCCGACAGCCAGCCACGTGCGCCCATTATGGGGAAGGTGGTGTGGGTGACACCACCGGATAATCGCGACGGCCGACCGCCAGCCATTGGCGTTCAGTTCGTAAATGATCGCTCTGGTGTCCTGATTCGTATTCAAAACGCGCTGTCGGGTCTGCCCAGGAATGATGGCGAGGTGCTGAGTTTTTAAGATACGCCGTTTTGGCTTGCTCCATGCAGAGTCATGCAGAGTCATTGCTCTATCACCGGCGTCTGGGTTACACTTCGTCCCCTCAGGAGAGGTGACCGAGCGGCCGAAGGTGCAGCACTGGAAATGCTGTGTACTCCAAAAGGGTACCGTGGGTTCGAATCCCACCCTCTCCGCCATGTTATATTAACTGTCTGATTTTCCATAAAGGAAGATAGCTTTCAATGGGTTGCGACTAGACA
>JAKAFG010000269.1 GCA_021818125.1 Pseudomonadota bacterium
CCGGGGAAATTGGCGATGGTGTCTGTAACCCGCCTTTTTACGGTGCGCTTTCGGCGTCATGAGCGCTCCGTCACTGGTCGGCGATCTGGCAGAAGGCGTTTTTGTGCTTGGCGAGATATTCCTGCTGAAGCGACTCGATTCCTCCTTTTTCGGCTATCATCGTGAATCCAGACGGATTGGACGATTAAAAAGTTCAATAGGAAATCTGTGGAAAAGCAGACGAAAAGCTATGCCTATGAAATGATTGATTATAATGATACCATACCCATATACCATCGTCGTCAGGATATTTGATGGCTCGGGTGGACATGGAGGCTGAAACTTGGCAGGCCGTTCACTGACGGTTGTCCAGATGCGCTGTTGTCCCGATGTCTGTCTTTCACCATTCATGAACACTATGCAGGAACGATGATACCGGAAACTGCCATTCTCTATCTCTTTGTGGCGGCCTCATTGCTATCGGTACTGGCGAACCGCTTTCACATGCCCTATACCGTTGCGCTGGTGCTGGGCGGCCTAGTGCTGGGGGCGTTACACCTGTTTCAGGCGCCGGTACTGACCCATGATCTGGTATTCACCCTCTTCCTGCCTGGGCTGATTTTCGAGTCCGCCTACCATCTTTCCTCCGGCGCCCTGTGGCGTGACCGTCTCGCCATATTTGGCTTGGCGGTGCCGGGTGTGCTTATTTCCATGATCGTGACCGCCTTCGTGTTTCTTTGGAGCAGTCAATATCTGCCCAATTTATCGAATGTGGTCATGCCCGTCAGTGTCGCACTGGTATTCGGCGCCGCTGTGGCAGCCACCGACCCGATTTCTGTGGTCTCCATGTTTCGCAAACTGCAGGCGCCCGCACGGCTGACGTTTATGGTAGAGAGTGAAAGCCTGCTTAACGATGGTACGGCTATTGTCTTTTTTAGCCTTTTCCTTGCACTCGCGGAAGGCAAAACGGTATCTGCTTCGGCACTGGGCATTCAGTTTTTCGCGGTGGTCGGCGGTGGCGCGCTGGTGGGTGTGGTGATCGGCTGGCTGAGTTCCGAAGTCATCAGACGGGTCAATGATGGCATGGTCGAAATTACCATCACCATTCTCGCGGCTTATGGCAGTTTTCTCACTGCGATGCAGCTCGACTATTCCGGCGTCATCAGTACCGTCGTCGCCGGGCTGATCTGCGGCAATTACGGGGCCAAACAAGGGATGACGGCATCCGTTAAAATGACGGTCGACACTTTCTGGGAATATATCGGTTTTGCCCTGAATTCACTCATCTTTCTGCTCGTCGGTTTCACTATCCACTTGCCTGACCTGCTCAGTATCTGGCCCCTGATTCTGGCCGCTTATGTGGCGGTCACCATTGCCAGAGCCGCGGTCATTTACGGCATGAGCGGATTATTGAGTCGCACGCGGGCCAGGATACCTCCTGCCTGGAATTTTGTGCTGGTCTGGGGCGGCATCCGCGGGGCGCTGTCGATGGTTCTGGCCCTGAGTCTTCCGCATGGCTTTCCCCATCGCTCCCTGCTGATTAACCTGGTTTTTGGCGTCGTATTGCTGACCATTCTGATTCAGGGACTGAGCATTTCGCCGCTGGCACGGGCGCTCAAGGTGCTGGGTAGCGGCCAGTCCTCTCAGGATTTTGAAATGCAGCGGATGCGCGTCGTCCTGGCGCAAATCGGCAATCACGAGATTGGGCGGCTGCGGCAGGAAGGTCTGCGGGACGGGCACGCGCTGGACCTGCTGGCCACCTATTACCAGCAGGAGCAGGAGGATGCCGAAAAAAAGCTGGCTGGCCTGGATAAACGGGACGACAAACTCATACTTCAGGGTGATTTTTCCCGGTTATACCGGCGCCTGCTCCTTAAGGAAAAACAGAAAATTCTTGATGCCCGCGAAGAAGGCCTGCTCAGCGAGGCCAGCGGCGACCAGATGCTGGCCGACATTGACGCCAACCTGCTGGAGATAGCGTCCCAGCCAGAGGCCGTTATGGAGCGTTTATCAGCAATACAGAAGCCTGCGGCAAAGGCCTCTACAGCGTGACTTCTTTCAGCCCGGCACAAGCAAATAGGCTTATGACAGCGACCCAGCCCCATGGCCCCAGGACGACGCTTTGGTAAAGCCAGACACCTTCACTGGCGAAGCGGGCGATCCATTCCGGCGTTGGGAATCCTGGGGGATGAGACTGGACCTGTCGAGCTTAGTACCGACACCGGGGCTTGGCCGCGCTTGCATAGCGGCAACGCCTCTTTTACAATGTGGGCATTCAGTTGAGCTGAATCAGCGCAGCGCGAATCAGAACGCTCCCTCCATCAGGAGGTTTGGGTACGACAGGTCTCCTGATCGTACCTTTTTTATTTTGAACTGCCACTTTTTCGGAGGCCGTGGGATTTATGGGTGAGATTACGAGGGCGCTCATCAGCGTTTCCGACAAGCGGGGCGTAGTAGAATTTGCCCGGCGGTTGCAGGATTTTGGGGTGGAGATACTTTCTACCGGCGGCACCGCCAAGGTCTTGATGGCCGATGGTGTCGCGGTGCAGGAAGTGGGCGACTACACCGGTTTCCCGGAACTGCTGGAGGGCCGCCTCAAAACCCTGCACCCCAAAATCCACGGCGGACTGCTGGCAAAGCGCGACAACAGCAGCCACACCCGGCAGATGGCCGAGCATGGCATCCCCGCCATCGATCTCCTCTGCGTCAATCTTTATCCCTTCGCCGAGACCATCGCCAGCGCCGATTGTACACTGGAAGAAGCCATCGAACACATTGATATCGGCGGCCCGACCATGCTCCGTGCGGCAGCGAAGAACTGGGAGGGCGTCACCGTCCTCGTCGACCCCGATGACTATGCCGCCGTGCTGCAGGAGATGGAACAGAGT
>JAKAFG010000270.1 GCA_021818125.1 Pseudomonadota bacterium
GAGGGACATCAGGGCAAAGCCTGCGCTTTGCAGGGGAATCCGGCCCCAGCGGTCGAGGCGGGAGAGAATATAAATAATGCCCAGAGCGGAGATCAGCACAAAGCCGGCGTTGATGGCGGCGGCGGCCCCGTCACTGCCGGCCAACCCGTTGCTGCGCAACACCAGGGGAAAATACAGACCAATGCCCAGACCCACCACATCCAGACAGAACCAGGGGAAAATGCTGAGCACCAGTCGGCGCAGCCAGACTTTACGCAGCAGCACCCGCCACGACTGGCGATGCCCCTGAAAAGCCGTCAACTGCGTGCGGAGTTCGGCGGGCGTGTACTCCGGATACAGCCGGGCCAGCGCTTCACTGGCCGCAGTGGAATGCCCCTTGCGTGCCAGCCAGCGCGGCGACTCCGGGAGGCCGCGCCGCAACCAGAGCAGGGCAAGCGCGGGGACGACCGCGCTACCCAGCATCCAGCGCCAGGATGCGTCCCCGGTAAACAACAGGGCCCAGCCGACACCGGTGGACAGCAGAGCGCCGACATACCAGGCCAGGTTTACCCTGGCGAAGCGATTTCCCCGGTTTGCGGACGGACTGTATTCCGCAACGATGGTGGCTACCAGCGGATAGTCGAGGCCGATCGCCAGGCCGGTCAGAAAGCGACCCAGGAAAAGGATGGAGATATCCGGGCTGAGAGCGCTGACCAGGGCGCCGATGACATAGAGAAATATGTTGGGGAAAAGCAGCTTGCGGCGGCCGAACCGGTCGGTGAAGAGGCCGCCCACCAGGCCGCCCAGCAAAGACCCGAGTAACGCCATGGCCATGAGCAGACCGGTTTCGGTCGCGTGCAAATGCCAGGTGCTGTACAAAGAGAGCAGGACCACGGCCATGATGCTGAGGTCGTAACCGTCGAGCAGCATCCCCAGCATGGCAGCGCCCAGCGCGTGGCCGCGCTGCTTGTCCGCCTCAGGTCTGTTGCGGACGTTTGCAGTGGACGGGCCACCCTGTCTGTTCATGATGATTCCTTGTATTTTGACCGGACAGAGGCGCTAGCTTATGCCGTTGAGGCGCTATCGCTCAAGCCGGGACAACCCTAACTGCAGTTGGTAGCCCCCGGCAATATGGGGTATTGTATCCTAGTTTCCTTTCTTCCTTGTTTCGGAGGGGTCAATATGTTGGCCAAAATGACATCCAAGAATCAGATTACATTGCCCAAAGCGGCTATTCAGCAAGTGGCGCCAACGCAATACTTTGAGGTAGAGGCCAAGGACGGCCGCATTATCCTTACCCCCGTCCGGTTGCAAAAAGCAGATGCGGTGCGGGAAAAGCTCGCCGCTATGGGGATCGGTGAGGAAGACGTAGCCGATGCCGTCCGTTGGGCTCGTCAGAGGGATTGAGCATGGCGCCGGTACCACGGGTCGTCCTGGACACGAACATCGTTTTGTCGGCGCTGGTGTTTTCTCAGGGGCGGGTAGCATGGCTGCGCGATGCCTGGCAACGGGGGCGACTCGTGCCCATCGTCTGTCATGAAACGGTGACGGAGTTGCTGCGGGTGCTGGCTTACCCGAAGTTCAAGCTTTCCCGGGCGGATCAGGAAGAATTGCTCGCCGATTTCCTTCCCTTCGCCGAAACCGTGTCGATCCAAGACCCGCCAAGTAATCTGCCCGTCTGCCGTGACGCGGCCGATCAGATATTCCTCGTGCTGGCCTGTCAGGCGCAGGCATCAGCATTGGTGACGGGCGATGCAGATCTCCTCGCCCTGCGGAAGGTGAGCGCTTCCAGGATTCTCACAGCGGAGGAGTTCAAGGCGATAATGGGTTCAGAAAGCTGATCGCCTTCGAGGGCTTCTGGCCGGTATCACCAGTGTTGCCCCGGCGCCCCCGGCCACATACAATTACCGCGATAGCAACAAATTGAGGCCGCGCAATGCGTCGTAAAGGGATTATCCTCGCTGGCGGCTCCGGCACCCGGCTCTATCCGCTGACCCAGACCGTCAGCAAGCAGCTTATGCCAGTCTATGACAAGCCCCTCATCTACTACCCTCTGGCGACCCTTATGCTGGCGGGTATCCGGGAGATGCTGCTCATTTCCACGCCCAACGACTTGCCACGTTTCCGGCAGTTGCTGGGAGACGGGAGCCAATGGGGCCTGTCTTTCCAGTATGCGGAGCAAGCGCGCCCCGAAGGGCTGGCGCAGGCCCTGCTTATCGCCGAGGAATTCCTGGCGGGGAACCCCTCCGCGCTGGTGCTCGGTGACAATGTTTTCTACGGCCACGAAATCAGCGCAACGCTGCAAGCCGCCAACACCCGCGATACCGGCGCCACCATCTTTGCCTACCATGTCGCCAACCCGCGCGCCTATGGCGTCGTCGAGTTCAATGCCGACGGCCAGGCTATCGGCCTCGAAGAAAAACCGGAAACTCCGCGCTCATCCTATGCGGTGACCGGCTTGTACTTCTATGACGGCAACGGCAGCAGGATGGCTCGGGAAATCCGCCCCTCGGCACGGGGCGAGCTGGAGATTACCGACCTCAACCGCCTCTACCTGCAGGAAATGCGTTTGCAGGTGGAGGTGCTTGGTCGCGGCACGGCCTGGCTCGACACCGGCACCCACGCTGATCTTCTCAACGCTGGCCAGTTCATCCGCACCCTGGAAGAACGCCAGGGGCTCAAAGTCGCCTGCCCCGAAGAAATCGCTTACCGCATGGGCTACATTGATGGTGAAGCCCTCAGCCGTCTCGCCGCCCCCCTGCAAAAGAGCGGCTACGGCGATTATCTTTTGCGCCTTCTCAGCGAAGGGCGCCAGCCATGAAGATGGAAGCCCTCGCCATTCCTGAGGTTCTCCTCATCACCCCCAGGGTTTTCGGCGAC
>JAKAFG010000271.1 GCA_021818125.1 Pseudomonadota bacterium
GCTGGCGTCGCCTGTTGCATGAAATAGCCGGCGGCAATGGCGATTTTCAGGCCGGCGACACCGTCTGCCAGACTTCCACTGACCGGCTCACTCGCCCTATCCGCGCAAACGGGGTCCGCAGCATCCGCCCCTTGCATGGCATCATAGGCGAGAGCGAGATCCGCCACGCTACGTGCCAGCGGGCCGACATGATCGAGACTGGGACAGAAAGGAAAGGCTCCAGCCCGGGACAAGCGGCCATAGGTCGGCTTCAGTCCAAAAATACCGCAGAGGGAAGACGGCACCCGAATAGAACCATTGGTGTCAGAACCCAGGGCGATGGGCACCATGCCTGCCGCTACGGCGGCACCACTGCCGCCACTGGACCCGCCTGTCATCCGCAAACGGTCATGGGGATTGCGGGAAGGCCCATAGTGAATGTTTTCACCCGTAAAATCGTAGGCATACTCGCCCATATTGAGAGCGCCCACCATGACGGCGCCCGCTGCCGTGAGCCGCCTTACGGCGGTGGCGTCCGCTACGGCGGGGGCCTCTTTTTGATTGATCTTGGACCCGGCGAGGGTAATCTCGCCCTGCAAATCAAAAAGATTTTTGACCGCAAAGGGCACCCCCGCCAGAGGCCCAGGGTCTTCGCCCCGCGCCACCTTCTGGTCCACTGCCTCCGCTTCCCGTAGGGCACGCGCTTCCGTGATGCAGGTGAAGGCATTGATCTCGCCGTTCCTGGCGTGGATATGCCGGAGCGTATCCTGCACCACCTCCGCTGCGCGCCACTCGCCGCTACGGACCCGCTGCGCAATTTCCTGCGCCTGCGGAAATGCGTCGTTCTCTGGCTTCATGGGCGGAATACCGGGGCCAAATCTTCCGTCATGTCCAGCGGATGCGCTTCCAGCACCTTGGCCATCCGCGCACTCAGCATGAAATAATGCTTCACGTCTGCACGCCATTCTTCGCGTACACTGAGCCCCAAAGAATCGAAGAGATAGTTCATATACGTATCCACGGGCGTTTCGGCATCTGTTCCGGGCGGATTCATCCTGCTTTTCCTTCTGTTAAAAATCAGCTTTTTTGCTGCCGTAATTGCAGCAACTCTGCCAACACGCTGATCGCGATCTCCGGGGGCTTTTTACCCAGTCCGGGCAAACCCATGGGCATGTGTAAACACTCCGGAATATCATGTCCGGCGCGGGACAGAGCGTGACTAAAACGCGCCGCTTTGGACCGGCTGGCAATTACCCCGAGATAAGCCAAGGGTTTCCCGATAAAATGCTCCAGCAACGCGTAATCCATGGCGTGGCTGTAGGTCATGATGAGCACCATGGCATCGGTTGCCGGGGCCTGCAGATCGGCCCAGGTCCAAGTGTCCACCAGGGTAACCTCTGGCGGAAAGGCGGCAGGATCGGCCCACTCGGGGCGCTGATCGAATACGGACGACGCGAAATCCAATTTGCGGGCCATGCTGGCGATCGCCCGCCCTACATGCCCCGCACCAAAAATCCATAGCGGCTGATGGTGGGGAGCGGGCAGCGCGAAGTGCCGCTCCTCGACATCCATACCCGGAGCGTTGGCGCGCAAAAGCACAGTCAAGGCATCAAATGAACCGATTTGCCGTCCCAGACGGGTAATCCCGGCCACGAGCTGCAACCGGCCTGCTGAATCCCTTTGATAGAGACGGGAGGCGCCAGACTGGTACAGCTCGGAAAAAAATAGGGGCACATCCAGCACACAGATTTCCACCTGCCCACCGCAGCACTGATCATCCGCCGTGCCCAGGGTAAAACTCAGCAATGCCGGGGATGCTTCAGAACGGGGCGTGCGCAACGCCTGACAGATCTGATATTCCATACGACCACCACCTACCGTGCCCAGCAGGGAGCCGTCTTCCAACAGACGCATACTGGCCCCGACCGCCGTGGGCGCAGACCCCCGCACCCTGGTCACGACGGCTTCCCGGACCGGAAGCAAGGGCCGCTGACGACTGGCGAGGGCATTCATGATGCGTACCCGATCACGGCCACCGGCCCGCCCCCCTGGGGACCCTGATGCTCCGCGCGCGTCGAGACATAAACGCCGGTTTCCCCGGTGATTCCAGCCAACAAGGCTGAGACTACACAGCGGGAATAGCGCATATCGGAGATATCCGCGTCCGTCCACATGGTATGACGACGATGACGGATATGGCCCCGCGGGTCGGCATCGGATTTGGCGAAGACCGCCAGCACCTTCTTCGTATCGACATCTGCCAACTGCCCGTTGACGGGCTGCAGTCCCAGCTGATTCAGCACGGCATGAATCGCCGGCACATCGATGATGTCCTGCATCACCCCATGGGCGATGACCAGATCACCTTCCCACCAGCACGAATTGGCGAAGAGCACCATTTCGGAGCGCTGCAATAAGGGTTTGGCGGAAACGCTGGCCCGACTGGAGTACAAGGACCAATCCTGGTTGATGACGTCATCCGACAGTTCGGATTCAGTGACCTCACCCAGAGCGAGGGCCACCCCCAAGGCAGAAGCGCCGCGCGACCAGGCCATGTCACAGCGCAGGTGCTCGTCACGGACATTTCCGGTCGTTGTAGAGTCCGGCGCTGGAATCGCCCCTTTGATCTGCACCAGATGCACATCCGCAGGCTCGACCTGCAAGGTATGCATGAGCCGGGTCACCGCGCGGGCGGTCTCCCGCACCATCGCCATCCGCCCCACTTCCTGCGCGCTGAAAGGGCGGGTATGGGCGGATGCAAGCGCCAGACGTTTTATCGGATAGGCTTGCTCCGCCGCCCGGCCTGATACCGCAAACACCAGAATATGCGGCGCCGCAACCCCTTCACTACCTCCCGAAAAGGACA
>JAKAFG010000035.1 GCA_021818125.1 Pseudomonadota bacterium
CCACGATTGGTGTACTTCTTGGCAATAGAGATCACCAGACGCAGGTTGGCCTCCACCATTTCCTTCTTGGCACGCCGCGCCTTGGCCTCACCAATGGACATCAGTCGACTGGCCTCTTTGATCTCAGCAACCGGCAAGCCAGCACGCTTCTCAATATTTGCCAGTCGCTTCATGATCGACACGATATCATCACGAAACTCAACCAAACGGGCACTATAAGCGTAGCTACCTGCAATTTGCTGATCAATCCAGCCAATATCACTCTCATGACCAGGGTAACTGCGTACAAAATCTTTACGCGGGAAACGTGCACGTTCAATGCACAGTTCCATCAACTCCCGTTCGCACTGACGTACCTCTTCGGTCAGCCCGCGTAGCGCATCGGTCATGACATCGATCTGACGAACATTGAGCTTGATTTCCAGAAAGCGCTCCGCAAGCTCACGACGCTGCTGCTGGTAACCTTCCCCACGCATTTCACCATCGGCATGGCTGACGAGCAACGCAGTGTAAGCAGCGCGAATGACCGCGAAACGTTCCAACGCTTCTTCGAGTTGCGGGCCTTTGTCTACTTCAACATCGCCGTCTTCAGACTCTTCGTCGTCGTCCTCAACCTCAATCTCGTCGCCCTCCACCAGCACGGCATCCTCATCCCCGCTGACCGCCTCCGCATCCAGCGCATTAGGATCGATAAAGGCGTCGACCACTTCGTCCAGGCGTGTCTCGCCACGCTCCACCCGATCAGCGGCGTCCAGCAGAAGCGAGATGGTCGTCGGACAGGTCGATACCGCACGCAGCACCTGCATCAAGCCGTCTTCAATACGTCGGGCGATTTCAATTTCGCCTTCACGGGTCAGCAGTTCTACGCTGCCCATCTCGCGCATGTACATGCGCACCGGATCACTGGTCCGCCCGATATCCGCCTCGACCACGGCCAGGGCTTCTTCTGCGGCTTCTTCCGCTTCCTGAGCGGCGACCACAGTACCACCTTCCCCATCCATGAGCAGGGTATCGTCATCGGGGGCTTCCTCGAAGACTTCGATACCCATGTCATTGATCATGGAGATGACATTCTCCATCTGCTCGGGGTCGAAAACCTCTTCGGGCAAATGATCATTGATCTCGCGATAGGTCAGGTAGCCTTGCTCTTTACCGCGCGCAATAAGCCGCTTCAGCTCAGACCGCTGAGATTCATTATCCACTGCACTCTCACCGTCTCTCATAACCACCCTGCACTCGCGGAAAGCCGCGCATTATATAAGAAAAACCACACGCATGGAAAGGTGCTATCGTCATAGACTTGCGTCCTCAGCCCTTTTTCTGCATTTATCTGGTTCAAACATCCTTCCGCCTGCCGCGCCGGGACAAGCGTACCATCTCTGCTCGCTCCTGCTCGGAAAGCGCGCTCAAACCACCTTGATCCGCTGCCCGGCTGATAAAGTGGCTGCGCGCTGCAGCAAGACGCTGATTCACCCTCGCCACACAGCCCGAAATTTCAAGCTGCATCGACGCGCCATCTTCTACGCCGCCAGCATCAGTCATCACCAGCGCGTAGCACACTTCCGCATGTTCCGATATCGACAATTTTGCGAACAACTCGTGAGAACTTAAATGGGTCATGTTGGCCAAAATATCAAGTGCCCCCGCCAGATTTTTTACCGTAGGGTCACTGTCGAATAGAAACGGCAGCAAATCGCGATCCAGCGTCCGCCAGGCCGGGTCCTCCGGGTGATTCAGCAAAAGTCGCAACGCCGTTTTGTAAAGGGATGGCCCCTGGGATGCGTTGCGCGACGGTTTGCGTACCACGCGCGGCGCCGCCCGCCGGGTAACCGGCGCTAACCCACAAAGATCCTGCACCCGTTGCTCATAGACCTCACGCAAGATCGGATCGCTCACCCGCTTCAGAAAATCGCGCGCCGCATGCAGAAAAAGAGCCTTCTCGTCTTCTGCTGCAAGATTGTGTCGGTGTTGCAGTTCTTCCAAAAAGAAATCAATGGCCGGGCGCGCGGCCGGAAGTAGTGATTCAAACGCTGCGGCCCCATGCTGACGTACCAGTGAGTCAGGGTCCTCCCGATCGGGCAGGAACAACACCCGCAGCAGACGCCCCTCGCGCAGATGCTCCGGTGTCATCTGTACCGCGCGCCAGGCGGCATGACGCCCGGCATTATCGCCGTCAAAACAAAGTAGCACCTCGGCCGCCGCCCGGAAGAGCATCTCCAGTTGGCTATCGCCCAGGGCAGTCCCACTAGCAGCGACGGCATAGTCAATGCCCGCCTGGTGCAAGGTAATGACATCCAGATATCCCTCCACCAGCAGGATACGTCCGGCACGACGCACGCCCTCCTTCGCCTGATGCAGACCATAAAGCACCCGGCCTTTGTGGTAGAGGGCACTTTCCGGCGAATTCAGATATTTGGGCTCGCGTCCATCAAGACTGCGCCCTCCCAGCCCCACCGTTTGTCCTCGCCCATCGCGGATCGGGAAAATCACCCGGCCGCGAAAACGATCATAGACCGAGCCGTCGTCGCGACTGCTGACCAACCCCGCCCCCAGCAACTGCCGCCGCAAT
Organism: Pseudomonadota bacterium; assembly: GCA_021818125.1. Lineage (GTDB taxonomy): Bacteria > Pseudomonadota > Gammaproteobacteria > Acidithiobacillales > Acidithiobacillaceae > Acidithiobacillus. The sequence continues at coordinate 2,570 of JAKAFG010000035.1, forward strand.
GATGCATCATTGCCGAGTTTTTGGCTCAGAAACTGGGCCGCTGGTGGTGCATAACCCAGCTCAAAGCGCGCGATAGTGTCGGCATCCAATCCTCTTCCACGCAGGTATTCCTGGGCTGGTGGATATTCTGAGAACATGGACTGGTAAAGGGCGACGGCTTTTTCGAGGATGGCACGCAGCGGCCGCAGGTCTTCCTGTTCTCCAGTGGGGCTATCTTCTGGCAGCGCAATGCCCGCTTCTTCGGCAAGTGTTTTCACTGCTTCAGGAAAAGATAGCCGATCATGAGCCATCAAAAATCCGATGGCATTCCCATGCGCGTGGCAGCCAAAACAGTAATAAATCTGCTTATCCGCGCTGACAGAAAATGAGGGGCTTTTTTCCTGATGAAACGGACAGCAGGCCCAGAAATCCTTCCCCTTTTTTTTCAGCGGTACACGACTGTCGATAAGGCGCACCAGATCGCTGTGCTCCAGTACGGCATCGATAAATGCGGGAGAGAAGTTGGCCATCCGTCAGCGTAACTCCAACTCGCTGACGCCGCCACCACCATGCTCTGGTCGCGCCATGCGCCATTGGCTGACCCGGGGGTCCTGCCCGGCAAACTCGCGCACCATTTCCGCAAGCACGCCATTACCCTTACCGTGCAGAATCTCGATCTGCCGGCGACCGGCGGCCACGGCACCATCCACATGACGGCACAAGGCCGCCAAAGCGTCTTCCCGAAGCTGTCCGCGCAAATCCAGACGCCAGGGATGATCTTCCGGGGCTGCATACTGTGTGCTGCCTTTTTCTTGGGGGATCTGCAGAGCCGCATCCACAGCGAATTGTGCGGCAGGCACCCAAAGCTGTTTGCCCCGCATTTGAATCTGCACCCTTTGCTGAGCCGGATCCACGCGCAACACTTGGGTTACTTGCCGGAGCGGCAAAAACAAGCCCTTAGCCCCCACGGCAGGCAGGCTGTCCGCGGCACGCTGCTCTTTCGATCGAAAAGGGGCTTCCAGACGCTGCAGGGCCGCCGATGCGGCCTGCGTATCCCGTCCTGACTTGAGCGCCGCGATGGTTTGCCGTACCTGCTGGCGCGCCGCCGTCAGAATATTTTCCCATTCTGCGCGCGCTACAGAAGCCGCTTTATCGCGCTCTTGTCGTGCCGCTTCCAGCTCGCGCTCCAGGCGCCGGGCGGACTTTGCGGCTTCGTTGCGTGCCAATGCGGCCTCATCCATGGCCTGCTGTGCGGCCCGCAACAGGCCCTCCCGCTGCGCTTCCCAACGCTCCCAGTCCTCACGGTCATCGGCATAGAGCGCCTCGGCGCGCGCCATCAGCGGCGTCGGCATCCCCACCCGCCGAGCGATGGCCAGACCATGACTGGCGCCACCCACGCCCCACTGGAGGCGATAGGTGGGCGCCAGACGCTCTGCATCGAAACCCATTCCCGCCAGCGCCACACCTTCATGGCTCAGGGCATAGCGTTTCATCACTTCCAGATGGCTGGTGAGCAGCGTGCAGGCGCCAGCTTTCAACAACGTCTCAGCTACCGCCTGGGCCAAAGCGCCCCCCTCCCGTGGATCGGTGCCGTTGCCCAATTCATCAAGGAGCACGAGACTGTGGGCATCAGCATGCTCCAACATTTCCCGCAGACGCTGCACCTGCGCCGAAAAAGTAGAAAGATCCGTGTGAATATCCTGGGCATCACCGATGACCGCAAAGCACTTCCGGAAATAACCCAGCGTGCCTTCCGCCGTCACCGGCAACCCCATATACGCCATCAGATGATTGAGCCCCACCGCTTTCAGGGTTGCCGTCTTACCACCGGTATTGGGGCCGGTAATCACCAGTTGGTGCGCGTCCGCCCCGAGATGTACCGCGTTACCCACGACCTGCCCCGGATGACGCAGGCAGAGTAGCGGATGGCGCAGGGCCCGCAGATCAAACGCCGCTGCAACGCCCACCTTGGGCAAAATCCCGCCATAGGCATCACCCAGTTCCAGCCCTGCCCGTACCGCGTCCAGGCGCCCCATATGCCGCAAGGCCGCGACGATGCCCGGCACCTCTTCCCCAACAGCCGCACTCAGGACGCTGAGAATACGTTCCTGCTCCTGAAGCTCAGCACGTCGGTCCTGAACCAACTGATTATTCAGATCGACAGCGGCCAGCGGCTCTACAAAAAGGGTTTCACCACTGGCCGAGCGGTCATGAATGATCGCCTTGATACGCCCCTTGTGGCTGGCTTTGAGGGGCAATACGTAACGCTCATTACGCTGCATGATGACCTGATCCTGCCAGTATTCCTGCCAGTCAGGATTGCGCAGAACGCTCTGCAAGAAACGCTGCAATTCGCCGCGGCTGGCCCGCAGGCGCTGACGTAGGCGCGCGAGGTCAGCGGTCGCCGTATCCAGGAGCTCGCCCTCCTCATCCAACGCCATGTTGAGGCTGCGCGACAAAGCCACCGGAGGATCAAGCTCAGCCGCCAGTCCGGTCAGCGCATCCACGGTCTGACGCAAAGCCGCGGCGTAGTCTTTCTGCGCCGTCAGCACGTTGAGCACCGCGCGCAAATCTCGCCCGCTGAGCACAGCACCAAGGCGCCTTGCCAGATCCAGCAAGGTATTTACATCGGGGAGATCAGAAACAGGGAGAGGAAAACCGGCGGCAATACGCTGTGACAACCACTGCGACCAGTTCAGACGATCATGAATTTCCGCGAGTGTCACCCACGGCGCGGTCGCCGCAACATGTCTGCGGCCATAGATGTGGCCACAATGCTGCGACCACGCGCTCTGCACATCACCGGCATCCAGAGCCCGCCAGAAGCTGTGCTGCCAGGAGGCAACCCCGGCCGCAGCCACACCCTCGTCCATCAACTGCTAAGGCGGGCCTTCACTTTTTCCGCCACCACGGCCATGTCCGCCCGTCCCTGCATCTGCGGGCGCAAGGCGGTAAGCACCTTACCCATATCTTTGGGACCGCTGGCCGCTACGGCCGTCATCGTCTCAGCAATCAGCCCATCAATCTCTGCAGGCGACAGGGCCGCCGGCAGATAGACCGCGAGAAAAACGATTTCTGACTCTTCCTTTTCCGCAAGATCCGGACGACCACCGGCAACAAATTGACTGGCAGAATCCTTGCGCTGCTTGATCAGCTTATCCACAACGCTCAACGCTTCTGTATCGTCAAGCTCGCGGCGCTCATCAATTTCGCGCTGCTTGATCGCCGCCAGGAGCATACGAATGGTCACCAGACGCTCGGCTTCCCGTGCGCGCATGGCCGACTTCATATCTTCCTGGATGCGCTCGCGGAGTGTCATCAGTAGAGCCGGACCAGACGCATGGACTGGCGACGCATACGCTTCAACGAACGTTTGCGGGCAGCGGCGGCCTTGCGTTTGCGCTCTTCCGTGGGCTTTTCGTAGAACTCACGACGCCGCACTTCGGTAAGGACACCCGCCTTTTCACAGGAACGTTTAAAACGCCGCAGCGCAACTTCGAAGGGCTCATTTTCTTTGACGCGAACAGTTGGCATAGAAGGATTCCGACCTCTTTAGATAAGGGTAACGAGAAAGGGCGAGATTATAGGCAGATCAAGGGGCATAGTCAAAAAACCCCTGGCCACCCGTGAATACACCTCAGCTAAGTGCATTATTTTTCGCGATGGCGGCAACGCTGTTGCTAAAACCGCAAAACAACAGTTGCAGGCCCTTGACAGGTAGATCAAAAAGAATCCTAATACAGGAACACGGAAATCCCTGTTAAATTATATTATTAGATTACAATGTTGCAACGCTTTGTAATCAAAGCAAGAGGCCAAAATGTATACTGAAGCTAGAGAATTAATGGATTCAGACATTCCTGATATGGGTCCCGCCATTGATCCACCACCTCTTGATGATTTTATAGACGACGAAAATAGTGGACCGTTTCTCAGCCAGAAGCAGGAACTGCAGCTCATCCATCGCCTGCGCCAGGGCGACGAATGTGCTCGCGCCACCCTCATCTCTGCCCACATGCCCTTGGTGAGGACGGTCGCCCGCGGTTATCGCAACAAAGGACTGAGTCAGGAGGATCTCCTTCAAGAGGGATATATGGGCCTGTTGCGAGCCGCCGACCGATTTCGGGAAGGGCTCGGGACACGCTTTTCCAGCTACGCGACCTGGTGGATTCGCGAGGCCATGCAACGGGCGCTCATCCGCTCCCGCTTCATACGCCTGCCTGACTATCTTGCCAAGTCCCTGCACGCTTATATGCAGCGCGGAGAGGAAGAAGACAGCAGCACGGATGTGCGCCGAGAGCAGCGTCGCGAAGCCCTTGGGGTACGCGAGAGTACCATGCGCGCCCTGGATTTTGCCGACATTCGTGTCTTCTCTCTCGACGAAGAAATGTCCAACGGGCCAAGCCGTATCGAACAAGTGGTCGGCGACATTGCTGGTCCTGATAGCGAGTACGACCGCGACGCCATCTGCAAAGCGCTGCGCGGGCATCTGACAGAACTCAACGAAAAGCAACGGGAGGTCATGGTGTTTCGCTACGGCATGCATGGCGATGCGCCCATGACCCTAGAAGCCGTCGCCGAACGGATGGGTGTCAGTCGCGAGGCAGTAAGGCAATTGCAGGTACGGGCCCTGACCCGCCTGCGTCAGTCATTGAGTGATAGTGGCTGGGGGGTCTGACGTTCCGCCAGTAGCTCCAGCAGTCTGCGTAGCGCCATCGCACGATGGCTGCAATCATTTTTTTCTTCCAGACCCCGCTGCGCCGCACTGCGTAGCCCGCCCGCGGGCCAAAATAGGGGGTCGTAACCAAACCCCTCGTCACCTGCAGGATGCTCACCAATAGCCCCCCGCCAGAAGCCCTGGGCCACCAGAGGCGAGGGGTCAGCGGCGGATTCCAGAAAGACCATGCAAGCCACATAATAAGCAGTACGGGCCTCTCCCCGCGCCTCCGCCAGCATCGTCAGCAACTTGGTATTGTTGGCGGTGTCACTGGCCTCTGGGCCGGCATAGCGTGCGGAGTAAAGGCCGGGCGCCCCTTGGAGATAGGGCACACAAAGCCCGGAATCTTCGGCGAGCGCCGCCATACCACTTTCTGAAGCGGCGTGGCGTGCCTTGAGCAACGCATTTTCGACAAAGGTGGACCCCGTTTCTGCAATGCTGGAAATACCCAGTTCCGTTTGACTGACCACCGCAAAGCCATGGGCGGCGAGCACCGGTTGCAGTTCACGCACCTTGCCCGCATTACCGGTGGCCAGCAGCAAGGGCGTCATGAACGGGCTTCCGGACACTCCTGATACTGACGTGCCACTAATTCAGCGATTCCCTTGCGCGCCAGCCCCAGCATTTCGGCCATTTGCTCAGCACTGAATACCGCGCCCTCCGCGGTTCCCTGCACTTCTACAAACGCACCTGCACCGGTCATCACCACATTCATATCCACGTCGGCATTACTGTCTTCGGCATAGTCGAGATCCAGCACCGCCTGTCCCTGGTAGATGCCCACTGAAACAGCCGCCACCCAGTCCCGCAAGGGATTATTCTGAACCCGCCCCGCCGCACGCAGGTGCTGCAGGGCATCGGCCACCGCCAGACAAGCGCCGGTAATACTCGCAGTGCGGGTTCCGCCATCGGCCTGAAGCACGTCACAATCCACCCAGATAGTGCGCTCGCCTAAGGCCTGCAAATCTACGGCGGCACGCAGACTACGGCCGATGAGGCGTTGAATTTCATGGGTGCGTCCGCCGATGCGTCCCTTGGCAGATTCCCGTGCTACCCGCTCCCGGGTTGCGCGCGGCAACATACTATATTCTGCTGTCACCCACCCCTTGCCCGCGCCGCGCAGAAAGGGTGGCACTTTTTCCTCGACGCTGGCGGTGCACAGCACTTTGGTATCGCCGCAGGCTATCAGCACCGAGCCCTCGGCATGTTTGGTAAAATTTCGGGTGACCTGTACCGGACGCAAGGCGTCAGCACTTCTTCCACTGGGACGTGTCATGGGAATACTCGTTGGAGGTAGTGGCGCATTGTACCGTGAGGAGACGATAGGATTCAAAGCAAGGCTCTGTCCCTCTCCACCCTTCAGCCACTATAATGATAGAAATCCGCTTCCCAGAGGAACGAATCATGTCTGGCCTTGCCCACGTAGAAATCGCACAATTTTTGAAACAGCACCATCTGGCCCAGTCTCTGACCATCAGCGAAATCCAGACCCTTGCAGAATATGTCACCCATGCCCAGTTCCACATGGACCAGGTGATTGCCGAATGGGGTACGCTAGGGGAGGCCCTGTTCTTCTGCGTCAAGGGTGAAATGGCCATCATTCACCACACCGCCGATGGCGACGAAGTAGAAGTGGTCCGGGTACGTGATGGGGAGATGGCTGGAGAGATGTCCTTTTTCGATCGTCAGCCACGTAGCGCCCGCATCCTCGCCAAGAGTGACGATACTCAGGTGCTGGTCCTCACCCGCGCCCGTTATCAGCGATTAAAGGTAGAGAAACCTTACATTACTGTGAACATCTTGGAACAGGCCATCATCAGTCTCGACCACCTTTTCCGTAGTCTTTCACAAAATTATACCGATTTTTCCACCTACATTTACGGCAAGGGGAAACGTTAAGATTCGTTTCTACGCGCCGCGCTGGTTGAGCAGATCCATAATGCGGCGCAGTCGCTCCAGGGGATCCTGAAGGAAGAGGAGCTGTTGCTTTTCTTCTGGAGAGGCGGGCAGTGCCTGCGCCAGAATCATTCCGGCGCTGCTGGCGTCCATCTCTGCGGCGGACTCCTTGCCCACTAACTCTTCAAGGATAGAGCGCAACACGTCACTTTCGCGGCGCATGGGCACGATGGGCTCCGCGGCCCATCGATGAATGGAAGCCACCGCCAACGGTCCATCATAACGCCAGTCCTGAATGGTGAAGCGTTCCTGCCCTTGCACCTGAATCTGGAGAACACCTGCCTCACCACCCCAGTCCACAATGCGTGCCAAAGTACCCACCAACTCCGGCTCGACATGACCATCGCTCCAGGAGTGGCTGAGGCAAATGCCAAAATCACGACCTTGCCGCAGTGAAGCGCTGATCATGTCCAGATAACGTGGCTCAAAAATACGCAGCCCTAATAAAGCCTTTGGGAAAAGCACCGTTCGGAGTAAAAATAAGGGCGTCCAGTCTGTTTCCGTCACCTGTCACTCCTCTCACGAGTACCCATGAACCCCACCCTAAAACCATCGTCGTCATTTTCGCTCTATGTGCATCTGCCCTGGTGCAAGGCCAAGTGCCCCTATTGCGATTTCAATTCCCACGCCGCTGACAGCATTCCGGCAGAACGTTATCTGTCCGCACTACTTGCTGACCTGGATCGCGAACTGCCACGCATCTGGGGACGTCGTGTGCAGACTGTTTTTATCGGTGGTGGCACCCCCAGCCTCTTTCCGCCAGAAATCATCGACCGTCTGCTCTCCGAGATCCGCGCCCGCCTGCGGCCGCTGCCCGGCCTGGAAGTGACGCTGGAGGCCAACCCAGGGGCGATAGAAGCGGCCTCTTTTCGCGCCTTCCGGGATGCAGGCGTTACCCGGCTCTCTTTGGGCATCCAATCTTTCAATGACATCTTCCTGCAACGGCTCGGCCGCATTCACGATGCGGCGGCAGCCCACCGCGCGGTGGAACTCGCCATCGCCGCTGAATTCAAAAGCTATAATCTCGATCTCATTTTTGCCCTGCCGGGGCAGGATCTCGCGGCTGCACGATCAGACCTGCAAACCGCACTGGACTATGCACCCCCTCATCTGTCCCTCTACCAACTCACCCTGGAGGAAGGGACTCCTTTTGCAAGCCATCCGCCAGCAAACCTGCCGGACAACGATCAGGCAGCCGACATGGAAAATGCCCTACGTCAGCAACTCCAGGAGGCCGGGCTGCCGCGCTACGAGATATCCGCGCATGCCCTGCCCGGCCAACGCTGCCAGCACAATCGCAATTACTGGCTCTATGGCGACTACCTCGGCATCGGTGCCGGGGCGCACGGCAAGATCACCTTGCCCGAGGGCATCTGGCGCAGCCGCAAACCCCGCCGCCCGGAAAGTTATATGGCCGACGCGCTGAGTGATGTCGACGCCATTGGCGACTATGCGCCCGTTTTAGTTGCCGACAGACCCTTCGAGTTCATGCTCAACGCCCTGCGCCTAACGGATGGCTTCCCCATGGCGTTATTTCCGGAACGTATCGGCCTGTCATGGCCGATGATTCAGCTACAAATTCGTCGGGCCGAGCGCGATGGCTTAGTCGAAATCAAAGGGGAAACCCTACGACCCACCGCACTCGGGCTCAATTTTTACAACGACCTCTGTGCGCGTTTTGTACCGTGACGGTGCGATCCGTTTTACTCTCGTCCCATCGCCTCAGCTTCGTGGCCGGTGATGGAGCCTTTGCTGAACAAGTACTCACGCAATTCCTTATCCAGACGCGGCATTTTGCGGCGCAGCCACTCCAGGACCATAGCAGCGTGCTCAATTTCTTCATCTCGGTTGTGTTCCAGGACTTGCTTGAGAGTAGGGTCCTTGCAGGCATCGGCGCGCTGCTGGTACCAGTCGACCGCTTCAAGCTCCTCCATCAGCGAGGAAATGGCCCGGTGGATGTCCACGGTTTCGGGGGACAAGGACTCGAGGGATTCATGCAAAGTTTCATGCGCCATAACCAACTCCTTTGGGCAGACTAATGAAATATCCCTCAAATCATAGTCCAAAGTCTGGACAAAACCAAAGCGCTCCCAGCTTTGGACTCGCTCGCATCCTGTCCAAAGCCGGGCTATGCTCTCGGACGGTGGCGGCGGAATGGATTCGCGCCGGGCGGGTGGAGGTGGACGGTTGTCGGATACACGATCCAGAGGCGCGCTTCGCCCTGTCCGGCCCGAAAATCTGTGTCGATGGTATCGAGGTCACCGCGAGTGCCCGCCAGGTCTTGCTGCTGCACAAACCGCGCGGAGTCCTTACCACCCGTCAGGATGAAAAGGGGCGTGCCACCGTGTACGACCTGCTGCCCAAGAGTCCATGGCTGGCCCCCGTGGGACGTCTGGATCAGGCCAGCTCCGGCCTGCTGCTTTTCAGCAATGATCCGTACTGGGCGCAACAACTGCTAGATCCCGACCAGCATGTGGCCAAGACCTACCATGTGCAGATTCGCCCGCCTCTCTCTGCCAGCGCCGCAGCCCAACTGGCGGCTGGCTCCGTGCTCGACGGCGAACATTGTCTGCCGATGCAGATCAGGGAGTTACGCTGCGGTGGCAAAACCCAATGGCTGGAGTTTATTTTGCAGGAAGGACGCAATCGCCAGATCCGGCGTCTGCTTGCCGCTTGCGACAGGGAAGTGTTGCGACTGATTCGCGTAGCGGTGGGAAACCTGCCCCTCGGCGAACTGCGTCCGGGCGAATGGCGCTGGCTGCGCAGCGATGAGGAAGACCTGTTACGCCAGACACCGTCATCCCATGACATTCCACGTTTCCCACCAGAATAAGTCTGACCATGCGGTGCATCGGGCCATAATCCCGGTTTTTCTTGATCGCGGTCTATCCCTATTTAGTACCTTCCCCAGCTTGCCAGAGAGAGGCGTCGACCTTATACTGACCGAACGGTCGGTATCGGCATGCGCATCTTCAGGTCCAAGCGCCAAAGTGGGTAAAGCGGATCGGTACTAGGATTATCCGTCACAGAGAGGGGCCCATCCGTGGCGCAAGAGAGCTCGGCTTCACGCCTCACCATTACGGCCGCGGTCATGCTGGCGGTAGTCATGCAGGTACTCGACCTGACCATTGTCAACGTCGCCCTGACCTACATGCGCGGCTCTCTGCAAGCCAACAGCGATCAGATCACCTGGGTGCTCACCAGTTACATGGTCGCCAATGTGATCGTCCTGCCCCTCACCGGGTTACTGGTGGAGCGCTACGGCCAGCGCAACATCATGCTCTGGAGTGTGGTCGGCTTTGTGATTTCCTCGGCACTCTGCGGTCAGTCCCATAGTCTGGTGGAAATCGTGCTCTGGCGTTTCCTGCAAGGCATTTTTGGCGCCTCACTGACGCCCGTGGGGCAAACCATCATGCTCGGTGCCTACCCGTCCAACAAGCGCGGACAGGCCATGGCCATTCTCGGCATGGGTATCATGCTGGGTCCGATTCTGGGCCCCACCCTGGGCGGTTATCTGACGGACACGCTCAGTTGGCGTTGGGTATTCTATGTGAATGTTCCCTTCGGCATCCTCGCTTTTCTCCTCATGCAGACCATTCCCGACGGCGGCAAGAGCACCACCCCCCGCCCGGTGGACTGGACAGGCTTTGCGCTGATGGCCCTGGGGCTGGGCAGCCTGCAGGGCGTATTGAGCCTCGGCGATCAGGATAATTGGTTCAGTTCTCGGACCATCATCATCCTGACCATTTGCGCCATATTGGGAATGCTCTTTTTTGTCTGGCGCTCTTTGAGCGTAAAACATCCGGTGGTGGATTTGCGCTTGCTCAAAGACCGTAATCTCTCCATCGGCAGCATGGGTATCGGTATATTCGGTCTCGCCCTCTTCGGTACCATGGTGATTCTGCCGATCATGCTGGAGACACTGATGCGCTATGAGGCTTTCACCG
>JAKAFG010000272.1 GCA_021818125.1 Pseudomonadota bacterium
TCGAGTATTTGGACATCAGAGTATTAGCAATCTCTGTGCCATTATTTGATAATAGTCTATTATCCCGACATCCTTTGAAAGGATAATGATAAACAGGTCGTTGTATTTTATTTATAGGGCTGTTCATGTGCCGTGCAGCCGCTGTCGTGGCCTGTGACTCAACGCAGGTGCCAAAAATGGCAGTTGCGGATTGGCAGGTGCTGTTATAATTGACATGCGCGCAGTGAGGAGTGAGGATGTGCCCGTTGCGCCGATCGCGAGTCCGTGTGCGGGGCGTGTGGAGGAGGGGATATGACGGATTTGCTCAGGCAGTTGCGGGCGGAAATGACATCGTTGCTGGACTGTTTCAGCGCCCCGGCTGTGCTGCTGTGTGCAGATTACTCCGTCCTCGCCGCCAACCAGGCTTATCGGCGGGTCTTCGGCGACGGCAAGCCCCTGCAGGGGCGGCGCTGTTACGAAATCATGGAGGACGCCGGTTACGCCTGTCGTCAGGGAGGCAACCATTGCCCCCTTGACGCCTGCCAAAGCTCCGGTACCGGCCAGCATGTGGTGCATAGCAATACCTCCGGCAACGCGCAGATCGATCTCTACCCTATCCGTAATGATAGCGCTAAAGTTGTCTACTTTCTTGAACTGCTGACTCTGGTGCCGCAATCGACGGTGCTGCCTGCCCCCGCCATGGTCGGCAACTCCCCCGCCTGGCGGGACATGGCCAGGCTTATCCGTCGGGCGGCGCCCAGCGATGCCGCCGTATTGCTGCTCGGCGAGTCCGGTACGGGCAAGGAACTGGCCGCTGCGGCCGTACATCAGGCCAGCCACTGTCGGAACGGGCCTTTCGTAGCGGTGGATTGTTCCGGATTGTCCGAAACTCTCTTTGAGAGCGAGCTCTTCGGTCATGAAAAAGGGGCATTTACGGGCGCGCATTCGCGCAAAACCGGTCTGGTGGAGGCGGCCGATGGCGGCACCCTTTTTCTCGACGAAGTCGGTGATATTCCGCTCAGCCTACAGGTGAAACTCCTGCGCCTGCTGGAAACGGGCCATTTCCGGCGGGTAGGGGGCGTGGAGCCGATCCGTTCACAGTTCCGCCTGGTCTCGGCTACCCACCGCCCGCTTGAAAAAATGGTCGCGGAGGAGCGCTTCCGGCAGGATCTGTATTACCGTCTGAATACCTTTCCTATCATGTTGCCCGCGCTGCGTGAGCGCCTTGAGGATGTGCCCTTGCTGGCGGAAGCCATCCTGCAGCGGCTGCCGGTGGCCAGGGGGCTGCATCTTCACGCCGATACGCTGGAACTGCTGCGCCGTTATAACTACCCCGGCAACATTCGTGAACTGCGCAACATTCTCGAGCGTGCGGCGCTACTGGCTGACGATGTCTGGATTCTTCCGGAACACCTGCCTGCAAACCTCCAGTTTCTGCCGGCGCAGGAATCCGGCGCGGCTCCGTCTTTGACGGGCCGGCAGCCCTCCATACCCGGCGTTGGCGAAATCATTCCATTGGCGGATCTGGAAGAACAATACCTGCGCTGGGCGCGGGGAAATTATGGTGGCGATCGCCGCAGCCTGGCGCAGCGCCTGGGGGTAAGCGAACGAACCTTATACCGCAAGCTGGACGCACTGAGGAGTAATACCGGGCATGCCGTTGAGTCCTGACGTCTGGCCGGAGGGCCTGCTGACCCGCCCCGGTTGCCAAGCGGGAGCGCCTTGCGTTGTGCTCCTGCACGGTCTGGGTGCCTCCATGGAAGACCTCGCCGGGGTGGCGGATATGGTGGACCCGGAGAGTCGGTTTCGCTGGCTGTTTCCCAATGCGCCGGTGCGCCCGGTGCATATCAACGGGGACCGGCCGATGCGGGCCTGGTATGACGTTTATGGTTTCGGCGGGCAGTCTGCCGAAGACGCCGAGGGATTACAGGACATGGCGTCGCGGCTCGGCGCACTGCTGGATCACGAGGCTGGCAGCGGACCAGCCGTCATTCTGGGTGGATTCTCCCAGGGGGGCGCCATGTCGCTCTACACCGCGCTACACGCAGGCTACGCGGCCCGCGCGGTGCTGGCCCTCAGTGCCTACCTGCCGTTGCGTGCCCGCGTGCCGGCGGCGACGCCCGAGTCGCCGCCGGTATTCTGGGCGCACGGGCAGCAAGATGCCGTCCTGCCCATTTCCTATATGGAGATCGCCCGGCAGCTACTGGCCGCGTCGGGCTATGCGGTCAGTACTCACCGCTACCCCATGGGCCACACCCTTTGTGAAGACGAACTGCTGGATTTGCGTAGCTTTCTGTATACCCTCGATTAATCGGAGGGCCCAAAGATCTGTTCTTCGAGACCCCAACGCGCCGCCAGTGTTTCGGTGGCGTTTACCAGTTCTTCTGCGCGGGAAGGGTGGTTGGTGCGAGTTTCGACGATCCTGCGCAGCATCCCGTCGTGGTCGCCGCCATCGGCAAGCAAATGAATCAATTCGCCGGCATCCCGCCCGACGATTTCACCGCCAAGCAGTTCGCCGCTGTCCATGTCAGCCAGAAGGCGGACAAAGCCAACGCCGTCGTCCTGCCCCAGTGCGCGTGGTGAAGTCTCAAAAGCCGCAAAACCGACCGCGGGTTCAAAACCTGCGTCCTCGGCCGCTTCGTCATCCATACCGATACGCGCGAGTTCCACTGCGGAATACACCAGTTCCGGCACCCAGAGCGGGTCGCGTTCCTGCTTTTCGGTGCTGAGCAGGTTGTGGATGACTATCCGGGCGTCGTTGAGAGCCTGGTTGGCATTCATGATCGGTCCGACAGCGTCGCCAATGGCATAGATGCCGGGCTCTCCGGTCTCCAGGGCGGC
>JAKAFG010000273.1 GCA_021818125.1 Pseudomonadota bacterium
CACCACGAGCTGCGCCGCGGCAAGCTCCCGGGCCACCGCAGGACTGGCTTCAAAGGCGTGCGGATCTGTGCCGGGGTTGCTCTGGATCGCAGTGACCGATACATATTCACCGCCGATCTGACTGATCACGTTGGCATATTGATTTTCCACCCCGACCGCATGAATGGTCGCTGCGGCAGCCACCTGCGCCATGCCCAGCCCAGCGCACAGGGCGATCAGCGACAGCAAGGCAGACAGCGGAGGGACACATGCATTCCGAAAGCCCAGGTCGGTCATTTTCAAATCCTCGGAAACGGCTGCCAAAGCCTGCGGCAGATGGCCGCACAACTTTTCATGCAACTGTGTTGCACAGTATGGAAATAGGGATTCAATGTCAATCTTCTGGTTCCGCATGTGATTCCGGGATGGAGTCGGCACCCCTTTCCGGCGGCACCATGCTCCCACCCCCAAGCTTCCCCTGCCCCGAAGCTTGGAGGTAAGATGACCGCATTGTTTCACCACCTTTGGAAAAGCACCCCATGAGCCAAGCCCCCCATTCTACGCTGGATACCAGCGTCCTGACCCAAATCGTTGATGACATGCTCAACCTCGCCCGCGAGCAGGGCGCCAGTGCGGCGGAGGCTTCCGCCAGCACCGGCAAAGGCTTGTCGGTAACCGTGCGCCTCGGGGAAGTGGAATCCATCGAATACCACCAGGACAAGGGGCTGGGAGTCACGGTCTATCTCGGTCAGTCCAAAGGCAGCGCCTCCACCTCGGACTTTTCCCGCAAGGCCTTGTCAGAAACCGTTTCAGCGGCGCTCACCATTGCCCGGCATACGGCGGCAGACCCGTTTGCCGGGCTTGCCGATCCCGAACTTTTCGCCAAAACCTTCCCGGATCTGGACCTCTATCATCCCTGGTCCATAGATGCAGACAGCGCCGCCGATCTGGCGCGTCGTTGCGAGGCGGCCGCCCGTGAGAGCGATCCGCGCATTCACAACTCCGAAGGCGGCAGCCTCGGCACCGGCGAGGGCTCGTCGGTCTATGGCAATAGCCTGGGTTTCATGGGCAGCAGCCGCTCATCGCGACACAGCCTGTCCTGCTCGGTGATTGCGGAAGACCGTAACGGCGGCATGCAACGGGACTACTGGTATGACGTGGCCCGTGCCGCCGATGCGCTGACGACTCCGGAAACCATCGGCAGGACCGCCGCGCAGCGCGCTCTGCGCCGCCTCGACGCCCGCAAGGTGCCCACCACCAAGGCCCCAGTGCTCTTTGAAAACCAAGTCGCGTCCAGCCTTATCGGTCACCTCGCCAGCGCCATCAGCGGCGGCAGCCTGTACCGCAAAAGTTCCTTTCTGGTGGACAGCCTTGGCAAACAGATATTCCCGGAACACGTCCGCGTATATGAAGAACCCTTACGGCGTCTTGGGTTGGGTAGCTGCAGTTTCGACGGCGAAGGGGTCGCCACCCGCAACCGCGACATCGTCTCCGGGGGCGTGCTGGAAGGCTACATCCTCGACAGTTACAGCGCCCGCAAATTAAACATGAAGACCACGGGCAATGCGGGCGGTGCCCACAATCTCACCTTGCAGCCCGGCAAGGCATCTCTGGATGAACTGCTTCACCAGATGGGGCACGGCCTGCTGGTTACCGAGCTCATCGGCTTCGGTATCAACATGGTGACCGGTGATTACTCCCGGGGCGCCGCCGGCTTCTGGGTGGAGCATGGGGAGATCCAGTATCCCGTCGAAGAGATCACCATCGCCGGGACCTTGCAGGGCATGTTCCAGGGCATGCGCGCCGTGGGCAATGACCTGCTCATTCACGGCAACACCGGCTGCCCCTCCATCCTCATTGACGAGATGATGATTGCCGGCGACTAAGGACAAGGGCCAGCAACAGAAGAACTGAACTCAACAGCAGATAGGGGAGACTGCCCCAGCGCCCGAAGGGTGTTTCTCCGATCATCGGCTGGATGGCCCCGTTCAGAGTGCCCCCCACAAACTGGGGCAATTGCGAAATTACCCGCCCATGCGGCGAGATCAGGGCGGTAATGCCCGTATTGGTCGCGCGAACATCGGGTTTCTGCTCCTGCCGGGACTGCATGGCCGCCATCTGTAGACTTTGCGCGGCGGCGATGCTGTGGCCGTACCATGCATAATCACTGATATTCAAAAGAAAGGTGGCACCCTCCCTGACACCCTTGCGCACGTCCCGGGAGAAGGACTCTTCATAACAGATGGTCATACCGGCTTTCTGCCCGTCCACGGGCAAGGCGTAAGGCCCATCTCCAAAAGAGAAACTGCCCAGCCCAGGCAAAAAATGGTGTACCAGAGGCTCGAATAAAGCGGGCATCGGAATGTATTCTCCGAAGGGCACCAGATGCTCTTTCCGGTACCAGCGCAGCGGTGCGTTCCCGTCAATTTCCATGGCCGCGTTGTAATATTTGCGGTCGACGTTTTCGGGGATACCGATGAGTAGGATTTTGCGGTGCGTCGCTGACCATTGCTGCAACTGTTCGATCAGGCTTGGTATTTCGGTTTGAAAGAGAGGGAAGGCAGTCTCCGGAAGGACGATCAGCCGGGTATCGGGCGGCGTCTGCAAAATCATGCTTACGTAATGATGCAGGATGGCGCTGATCTTGGCGGCATTCCACTTCTCCGTGATGGCGATATTGCCCTGCAGCAGACTTACCCGCAGCGGCTTGCCTATGGGATGGGTGAAGGACGCGGACGCCGCCGCCAGGGCTGCCCCGGAAATCACCAGGAGCGATACGACGCCGCCCAACAGCACCGGGCGGGACTGCCGCCATTGCAGCATA
>JAKAFG010000274.1 GCA_021818125.1 Pseudomonadota bacterium
ACACACCTTGGGCAGCATGTTGCCAGGGATGGTCGAAAATCAGGCGGGGGTGAGTCTCAACCTCTCCGTACCGCTCTATCAGGGTGGTCACACTTCCGCCTCGGTGCAACAGGCGCAGGCGCAGACCATCGCCAGCGTTGATCACGTCGCCAATGTCCGCGATGAAGTCACCCTCAACACCCAGACCGCCTTTCTCAATCTCAAGGATAGCGTAGCCGAACTTCACGCCGCCAAAGCCACCCTGGCTTCCGCCAAAATTTCCCTGGAAGGTACGCGCAAAGGCTATGAGGTAGGTACCCGCTCCATCATCGACCTGCTGCAAACCGCCACAGACTATATCCGTGCCGAACAGGATTATAATGTGGCCTTTTACAATCAGGTGGTCGCGCGAGTACAACTAAAAGCGGCGTCAGGGCAGATCGGCATGGGGGATCTGGAATCCATCAATGCGCTGTTAAGACGGAACGAAGCGTCCTAACATGGCGCGCGTTACCATCGGAGAGTAGATATGGCCATTTCCAAGAATAAACGTGTGCTGGCAGTGATACTAGTCGTACTCGGTATCATTGGCGCGGTCGCCTATTATTTTCTGAGCCGCAATCACGTCCCGGAAAAAACCGTCACCATTTACGGCAATATCGACATCCGCCAGGTACAGGCGGCCTTTGACGACAATGGCCGGCTTCTCGATCTCCGGGTGCAGGAGGGCGACCGGGTAAAAAAGGGACAATTGCTGGCCGAACTGGACCCCGTACGGTTTCAGGACGCCGTAGATAAAGATGCCGCAGGTGTGGCCGCACAGGAGCAGGTCCTGGCCCGCCTGCTGGCGGGTTCCCGTCCGGAAGAAATCGCCGAAGCCCGGGCCGAAGCCGTTGCCGCTCAGGCGACGCTGAGCAATGCCGAGATCACCTGGCAACGCCAGCAGTCCCTGGCCGCCGAGCAATACGTGCCCAAGCAGAGCCTCGACAACGCCGCCGCCGCCCTGAAGACCGCCCGCGCTAATCTCGATCACGCCCAGCAGGCCCTCATCCTGGCCATCAAGGGGCCGCGCAAGGAAGACATCGCCGCCGCCCGCCATCAACTGCAGGCCGACCAAGCGGCCCTCTCCCTGGCCCAGCGGGAGCTCGTCGACAGCAAGCTCTACGCCCCCGAAGACGGCGTCGTTCAGGATCGCATCCTGGAGCCGGGCGACATGATTTCCCCGCAGACCCCGGTATTCACTCTGGCATTGGACAATCCAGTCTGGGTGCGCGCCTATCTGCCGGAAAAGGCATTGGGGCAGGTGCGACTGGGCATGAAGGCGACGATCGACAGTGATTCCTTCCCGGGCAAATCGTTCTCGGGCTGGGTGGGTTTCATTTCGCCCACTGCGGAATTCACGCCCAAGACCGTGCAAACCACGGAGTTGCGTACGGAGCTGGTGTACCGGGTGCGAGTCTATGCCTGCAATCCGCAGCATCGCCTGCGCCTGGGCATGCCCGTCACCGTTCATATTCCGCTGACGGACAACCAGCCGCAAAAGCTTTCTGCGCATCCCTGCGGACACTGAGCCGTGGCCGAGGCTGATACCCCGCTGCGTTTTACCGAGGTCAGCAAGGGCTTCGCCCGCGGTCCGGCCCGGGTGCAGGCGCTGGACCGACTGGAAATTGCGCTGCAGGCAGGCACCGTCACCGGCCTGCTGGGTCCCGATGGTGCCGGCAAAACGACGTTGATGCGTCTGGCGACGGGTCTGCTCCGGCCGGATACCGGAACAGTGACGGTCCTGGGTGCCGATACCCGCAGCCAAGCCAATACCATTCAGAGCGAAATCGGCTACATGCCCCAGCGCTTCGGCCTTTACGAAGACCTCACGGTACAAGAGAATCTGGATCTCTATGCCGATCTGCAGGGACTCAGCCGGGAGGATGCCCGCGCCCGCCAGCAGGACCTGCTCAAGCTGACGGCCCTGGGTCCCTTTGGTGCGCGGCGTTCCGGTGCCCTTTCCGGCGGCATGAAGCAGAAGCTCGGCCTCGCCTGTGCGCTGTTACGCGCTCCGCAATTGCTGCTGCTCGACGAACCTACCGTTGGTGTCGACCCCATCGCGCGCCGCGAGCTCTGGGACATTGTTCAGGGACTGCGGGACAAGGGCGTGACGGTCCTCATGAGTACGGCCTATTTTGATGAGGCGGAGCGCTGCGACGAAATCATCCTGCTCCATCAGGGCAAACTGCTCAAGAAAGACACCCCCAAGGCCTTCAGCGCGCCCCTGCAGGGACGCTGCTTTCTGGTGACCCACCATGGCACCACCAAGCGGCATCTACGCGAGGCGTTACAAGCCCGTCCGGGTGTTCAGGATGCCCGCATTCTGGCGGAGGGAGTGCGGGTGCTCTGCCGGACCACTGCGCAGCCCGCCGCTACAGAGGGCGAACAATGGCAACCCGTCGATCCGGCCTTTGAAGATGCGTTTGTGGATTTGCTGGGCGCGCCGGTGACCGCCGCGGCGACAACCACACCTGCACCTGCGACATCCACCGCACCCCAGGCGTCGGCCAGCGCACAACCGGACCGGGAATTCGCGGCGAAAACCGTCATCGAAGTACGCGATCTCTCCAAGTTCTTTGGGCACTTTCAAGCCGTCAAAGGCAACACCTTCAGTGTACAGAAAGGGCAGATTTTTGGCCTGCTGGGCGCCAATGGCGCTGGCAAGACCACGACTTTCCGCATGCTCTGTGGCCTGTTACCCGCGTCCTCCGGCACCTTGCGCGTCGCCGGGGTCGACATGCGCCACGCCAGCGGCCAGGCACGGGCAC
>JAKAFG010000275.1 GCA_021818125.1 Pseudomonadota bacterium
GCGTGGAAGAGCGGCGAGAACAAAGGTGCGACGGGCCGCCCGGTGCCGTTGTTGGTAGAGTATTTGCTGCGACGGGCGCGGCAGGTGGCCTGAGAGGACCACAGCTTGCCCATCGCCTCGTTTTATGCGTTGCCGCCGACCTTGCTCACCTTGCACGAGCAGCAGCGCGGTATATGCCGGGTGATTGCCAAAGTGTGGCAGGTCATGGGAGAAGCAGATATCCTGTGCCCGGATAGGGAGACGGGGCAGATCATGGATGATCTTCTTTGGACTTTCCAGGCTGGTGCTTTCGTGCCCCATGTCCGGGGTGCAGGAGAATCAATACGCATCCATGATGGCGGCGTCTGGCCCCCGCAGAGTAAGGCATTAGTGCTCTGCGGGCTGGACGAATTGCCGACACCTGTTCCCGCATGCGAACGGCTTGTCGACTTCATTCCTGTCGCAGAGCAGCCGCGCAGCCTCGCCAGAGAACGATACAAACAATTGAAGAACGCGGGATACACCATGCAGGTGCATCCCCTGGAAGTCTGACCGGAGACGCACCCATGGCAAGCATACCGACACGTAAAGAACCCGTTCTTGAAGAGCAAAGGGACGCCGATGATGACGGCCCATTGCTGCTCACCCACCTTTTGCGCCAGGGGCTGCCGCCACAACTTTGGCGGCGTACAGACGACGCGACGCCGGAGGCTATAACCTATCCGGCAGCAGAGGCGGCAGAGGCATCGCCAGATCATCTCCCATCACCCCCTCCCGAGTCGGTGACGGCGCCCGAGAGTCCCGCCGTTTTTTCAATGCGTTGGGAGGAGGCCGCGGCCGCCGCACTCAAAAGTGCTGCGACGGCGCATACGGAATACGCACAAGCAGAGCCACACTGGCTGGATACGGATGCGGCCGCATCCCCCTTCACAGCCCAGAAAGATATTGAAAAGCATGAACTGGATGTAGTCCTGGCGCGGATTCGTGAAGCAGCCGCGTCCACTGCAGTGGACGACACGGTTGCGGCCTCACCCATGGAGGCTACTTCGGCACCTTTGGCTGCCGTCGTACCCTCCTCTGAGAAGATCGCCGATGCGATGGTACTGGAACAACAGTCCGCCCCCGTTCCTCCAGCCACCTCAGAACCGCTGCCCGTGCAAGGGGCCGCAAAGGCCGGTGCTCCCCAGCCTGTTCAGTCAACCGTCCCGACACCGCCCGTAGATCTCGACTTTCTCAAAGACTTCGAGGATCTGCTTTTCCAGGAGATTGAACGAAGAATAATCAATGAGATAGAAGATCTGGTGACACAGCACCTGCAAACCGTCTGGAAAGAGCAGGTCAGTCTGACTATCATGCGAACCCTTGCGCTGGAGGGCATCAAGTTGCGCGAAAGCCTCGCCGGAGATATTCGCAAATCGCTTCCGGAAATACTGCAGCGCGTCCTGCACGAAGGTCTGGACCAGATCAACGCCTCGGAAATTGAGTAATACACCCTATTATGACTGACACTCTGGATCGCCCCTTCGCCCCCGCCGCAATCGAAACCCAGTGCTACACGCGCTGGGAAGCCCATGGCCTGTTCCAGCCGGAAGGCGGCGGCGCGCCCTACTGCATCATGCTGCCGCCACCCAATGTCACCGGCACCCTGCACATGGGCCATGCCTTTCAGGATACCCTGATGGATATCCTCACCCGCGTCCACCGGATGCGCGGCGAGCGTACCCTCTGGCAGCCGGGCACCGACCATGCGGGCATCGCCACCCAGATGCTGGTGGAACGGCAACTGGTGCAGGAAGGCGGTGACCGCCACCAGATGGGTCGCGGCGCTTTTCTGGAACGGGTCTGGCAGTGGCGTCAGGAATCAGGCGGCCATATCACCCGCCAGATGCGACGGTTGGGGGCCTCCTGTGACTGGTCGCGCGAGCGTTTCACCCTGGACAGCGGGCTTTCCCATGCCGTCACCGAGGTCTTTGTCCGCCTGCATGACGAAGGTCTGATTTATCGCGGCAAGCGGCTGGTGAACTGGGACCCGGTCCTGCGCACCGCTGTTTCTGATCTGGAAGTCGTCAGCGAAGCGGAGCAAGGCTCCCTCTGGCATATCCGCTATCCCCTCAGCGATGGCAGTGGCGCCCTCGTCGTCGCCACCACCCGCCCGGAAACCCTGCTGGGCGACGTGGCGGTGGCGGTTCACCCAGAAGATCCGCGCTACGCCGACCTCATCGGCAAGACCCTGCGCCTGCCGATCATGAACCGCGAGATTCCCATCATCGCGGACGCTTATGTCGAACCAGAATTCGGCTCGGGCTGCGTCAAAATCACCCCGGCCCACGATTTCAACGATTATCAGGTGGGACAGCGGCACGGTCTGGCCCTGCTCAACGTCTTTACCCCCGATGCCTGCATCCGGGACCGTATCGAAGTCTTCGGCGACAACGTCGTTGCCGGGGAGATTCCCGAAGCCTTACGCGGGCTGGACCGCTATGCCGCCCGCAAGCAGATTCTGGCCCTGCTGGAGGCAGAAAATCTGCTGGAACGCACCGACGAACACCAGCTCATGGTGCCCCGTGGCGACCGCTCCCAGGCCGTCATCGAGCCCTACCTGACCGATCAATGGTATGTGCGGGTCGCGCCGCTGGCCGAACCCGCCATCCGCGCGGTGGAAGAAGGCCGCATCCGCTTCGTGCCCGAAAACTGGAGCAAAACCTACTTCGACTGGATGCAGCGCATCGAGGACTGGTGCATCTCCCGCCAGCTCTGGTGGGGGCACCAGATTCCCGCTTGGTACGGTCCCAACGGCA
>JAKAFG010000276.1 GCA_021818125.1 Pseudomonadota bacterium
GGTGACTCTGCATGGTCGGGGTCGCTGAGGATGCAGTCGACGGGGCAGACCTCCATGCATTGCGGGGTGTCATAGTGACCGACACACTCCGTACAAAGATTGGGATTAATGACGTAGATCTGCACGCCCATGCTGATGGCATTGTTGGGGCATTCCGGCTCGCAGACATCGCAATTAATGCACTGATCGTTAATGAGTAGGGACATTATATTCTCCTCAAGGCAACTTATGTATTCTACTTTTCTGCAGCGTTGGGGTCCATGCCGATACGAAAATGCTGCTTTAAGGCGGTGGCCACGGCGGGCTGGACGAAGGCATCCACATCCCCCCCCAGACGGCTGATTTCACGCACGAGGCTGGAAGAGAGAAAGGTGTGCTGATCGGAGGTCATCAGGAAGAGCGTCTCAATCTGGGCATCCATGCGCCGGTTTATGGAAGCCAGTTGAAACTCATGCTCAAAGTCCGATATGGCGCGCAGTCCGCGCAGGATCAGATGGGTCTTTTCCTCCTGAAGCAGGTGAATCAGCAGGCCAGGAAAGGGCCGTACCCGCACTCCCGGAATCCCGCCTAAAGTTGCCTCAGCGAGCGCGACCCGTTCTGCGAGAGGGAAAATGGTCGTTTTCGCCGTTTGGGCGGCTACCGCCACTACGACCTCGTCGAATAGCGTTGCTGCCCGCCGCACCAGATCTTCATGACCATTGGTGATGGGATCGAAGGTGCCCGGATAAATGATCCGGCGCTCTATGTTGGGCCTAGTCATGGGAATGCTCCGGCAAAATCATATAAAGAACGTAGTGCGAATCACCGCAGCGGCCCCGCCGATGGACTTGCCAATGGCTGGGAATTAAGGTGTCATCCCACTGCTCCGCGGCGGAGGTCTCCAGATACAGCCAGCCTTCCGCAGCGAACTGCTTTCCATTCCACAATATCGGGGCCATCCGCGCCGGCCAGCCTTGGTCGAAGGGTGGATCGGCGAAAATGATATCAAAGGGCCGGGTGCCATGTTGCAGGTATCCCAGTGCATCCGGACCCGCCAACTGCGGAGCCGCTACTCCGCAGGCTGCCAGATTCCGGGACAGGAGTTGGCGGTGTTGTGGGTCTTTCTCGATGAAAACGACTTCTTGTGCGCCGCGTGACCAGGCTTCCAGTCCCAGTGCGCCGCTACCTGCGAAAAGATCCAGCACCCGTGCCCCGGTCACCCGTCCTCCCAGCCAATTGAACAGTGTCTCGCGCACAGCGCCCGGTGTGGGGCGCAGGGAAGGACCGGTCGGGGTGAGCAACCGCCGGCCGCGATGACGACCCGCAATAATAGAGACGCTCATGCGTGCCGATTCCGTGGCAAGAAACACCGCTCATGGCGTGGTGCGGCATCGCGCGCATTGTTCGATTCCGCCCTTCGGTGGATAATGTAAAAATTCATAGTGTCTGAGGTCTGCCTAACCCAATGGCGTTCGACTGGTTCAAGCGTAACAAAAGCCTTCCTGCGGGGGAAACGTCGTCCGCAGAGACCATCTCCCCGGTTGCTGTGGAACCGGCTACAGCGGAGCCTGTAGCGCCGGCAGAAGCCCTTTCCGATACACCCGGAAAAGGGTTTTTCTCCCGTCTTCGACAAGGCCTGACCCGAAGCCGGGAACAACTGGTCGAGGGTGTGGGGCGTCTGGTACTCGGTAAAAAGGTCATTGATGCAGAATTGCTGGAGGACCTGGAAGCCTTACTGCTGCAAGCTGATCTGGGCGCCGCTGCAACCCGTGAAATCATGGACAGCGTGACGGAACGGGTGCGTCGCAAGGAACTCACGGACCCCAACGCGCTCCAGGAGGCGTTGCGCGAGTCGCTCCTCGACATCCTGCGTCCCCGCGCGCAACCCTGGTCGCCCGAGAAGGGGCGTTCTCAGGTATTGCTTATGGTGGGTATCAACGGGGCGGGCAAAACGACCACCATCGGCAAGCTGGCTGCGCACTGGAAGGCGGAGGGTTTCGGTATTGTCCTCGCCGCCGGAGACACCTTCCGCGCCGCCGCCGTGGAGCAGTTGCAGGGCTGGGGTAAACGGGTGCAGGTGCCTGTGGTGGCGCAGGGGACGGGCGCCGACAGTGCTTCCGTAATCTTTGATGCGCTGACTACGACCCGTGCGCGCGGCAGCGAGTTGCTCATCGCCGATACCGCCGGACGTCTTCATACCCAGGGCCACCTCATGGAAGAGTTGAAGAAGATCAAGCGGGTCCTTGGTAAACAGGACCCGGAGGCGCCACACCAGATCTGGCTGGTGCTGGACGCCGGTACCGGCCAGAATGCCCTTAATCAGGTGCGTCAGTTTCACGATGCGGTAGGGTTGACGGGTATTTGCATCACCAAGCTGGATGGCACCGCCAAAGGTGGCGTGGTGGCGGCCATTGCCAGGGCCGTGCCCATCCCCATTCGCTATATCGGTGTTGGTGAGCAGGTCGAAGATCTCCGTCCTTTTGACCCCGAATCTTTTGTCGATGCCCTTTTTGCGGAGTCGAAGTCATGATCGAGTTTATCAACGTCACCAAGCATTATCCGGGACGGCATTACGTCCTTCGCGAGGTGAACCTGCATTTGCACAAAGGCGAGATGGCCCTGCTGACGGGGCCTTCCGGCGCTGGTAAAAGTACGCTGCTCAAGCTGCTTCTGCGTTTGGAGGATGTCAGTCGCGGCACACTGATGGTCAATGGCGTCGATGTCTCCACCCTCGGGCGCCGTCATATTCCCGCCTACCGGCGGCGGATTGGTGTCGTCTTTCAG
>JAKAFG010000036.1 GCA_021818125.1 Pseudomonadota bacterium
CCGGCCAAACAGCGTGCCCTCTGGGAGTCAGCGGGCCTGCAAATGATGCAGATGGCGCAGTCGTCTGCCCATACGCCGCACTGGCCGAAGGCACCGAACTGGCACCGGCACGCCGCGCTGGCTTACAGGCTGGTGGGGGGCAGTGCTTTGCTACTGATGGCCTGGCTGCTGTGGCGCCGCCATCGGGCGGGTAAGGGTAAGGATGTCGGATATTGGCGCCAGCGTGCGGCGCGCGCCTTGCGTACTTTGGGATTGAAAGACGTTCGACCGGGGGTGGAGAATTTGTTCTGGCAACAGTTGCCCGTGTCTGTGGATCAGTGGGAATCTGTGCGTGAAATCTATCTGGCCCAGCGTTATGGTCCCACTCCGGATGCCGATGGCGACCGGCGTCTATCTGTGGCCTTGGTCACTCTGCGGCAATCGTTGCGAAAAACTTCCTGAACGTTTAAGGCCGCTATGCGGCTCCGTGTTCCTGCTCTTCGGCCACGATCTGGCCGCGCTCCAGGCGGATGATCTGGTCGGCGAGGCGGGTAGTGCGCGGGCGGTGCGCCACGATGATGATGGTTTTTCGGCCATGAAGGGCGCTGAGGGTTTCCGCGATGTGTTCTTCACTTTCGCTGTCGAGGTTGCTGGTGGCTTCGTCAAGGACCAGCACGGGGCGATCCAGGTAGAGTGCCCGGGCGATGGCGAGCCGCTGGCGCTGGCCGCCGGAAAGATTGCCGCCATTGCCCTTGATCATCGTTTCCAGCCCGCCTATTGGAGCTAAAAACTCCCAGGCGTGCGCCTGCCGCGCGGCCGCCTCGGCGCGTTCGTGATCGGGTTGAACATCGGCATAGGCGATATTGCTCAGGGCTGTGCCGCTGAAGAGTACGGGCTCCTGAGCCACAAAGCTGAAATAACCCCGGTAATCGCCGGCAGGGAGATCGCGGATAGACTGACCAACCACCGTAATGTCTCCCCCGCTGGGTGGTAGCAAGCCGAGTATTACCCGTACCAGACTGGTCTTGCCGCCGCCGCTGGGGCCGACTATGGCGACCGTGCTGAGAGGCGGTATGGTGAACTGGAGACCGCATAAAATCGCTTCGCCCCCCAATTCTAACTTGAGATCGTGGCACTGCCAGGTACCCCAGGGACGCGGCGTTGGGGAGCGCTGGCTGGCCTCTGCCGGTTGGTCCAGCCAGGCGAAGAGCCGGTCCGCGGCAGAAAGACCTTGTTGCAGTTGATTATTGGCCGAGGAGAGCTGGCGCAGGGGCTCATAGATCATCCCCAGCGCCGTCAGAAAGCTGAAAAAGGCCCCCGTCGTCATCCCGCCATTCACCACCTGACTGCCCCCCAGATAGATGATGACCGCGATACCCAGCGCCGCAATCATCTCCATGACGGGAACCGTCGCCTTCTGGATGCGGGCAATCTGCATCATCAGGTCGAAGTAGTGACGCGCCTGAACACCGAAACGCTGCGCCTCAAAGCCTTCACCGCCCTGACTTTTGATCACTTCGGCGCCGCGCAGACTTTGAGAAAATTGGTCCATGATCTGGCCCATCTGCTCTTGTTGGCGTTCGCCGCGCTGGCGCAGCTTCTGACCGAAACGAATCAAGGGATAAAACGCGATGGGCAGCGTGATGAAGCTGATCAGCGCCAGTTCCCAGCTCATGTAAAACACTACCGCCATGAGCGCGATGATCTGGAAGGTGGAAAGGAAGAAGCGCGCCAGCACCGAGAGGCCTTGCTGCAATAAAGTCAGGTCCAGACTCATTCGCGACAGAGTGCTACCGTGACTGCTGTCGATGAGGGTGCCGAGAGGCAAGCGCAGGGTATGGGCAAAAAGACGCTCGCGCAGACCGCGCAATACGTCTTCTTCCACCCGGACGAGGGTGATAGCCTGTACGTAATCGGCGCCGCCTTTAACGGCGTAGATCATTATGACGCCCAAGGGCAGCCAGATGAGCATGCTGGCGTTGCGGTCGATGAAGATCCGGTCGAGGACCGGCTTGATCATGTAGGCTACCCCACCGGTGGCCGCCCCGGAAATCACCATGAAGAGCATCGCGAAAAGGATGCGACCACGATACGCGCGGACTAGGCCGAGCAGCCGGTGAAAGCTGGGAGAACGCAATGCGGCGGGTGCGCCAGCGTTGTTCACTCTTCGAGCAGGCCCCGTTTATCCTTTACTTCCAGCCAGGCATCCGCATCTTCGGGCGCCATTTTCTTTTGAACGATGGCTGGCCAGATCTTGGCGAGGCGGGCATTGATTTCCTCAAATTCTTCCTGACCTTCGGGCAGGTCATCGTCGCGGAAAATGGCACCCGCAGGGCATTCTGGCTCGCAGAGGGTGCAGTCGATGCACTCATCGGGGTCAATGACCAAAAAATTCGGTCCTTCGCGGAAACAGTCCACCGGGCAGACATCTACACAGTCGGTATATTTGCACTTGATACAAGATTCAGTCACCACGTAAGTCATGGGGCCAAGCTCCTCACATTTTAGTCTAATGGATTATGACCGGGATCGCCCGGCGGGCTGGGAGCCTATTCTAGCCTAAGGAGGGCGTGCTGCCCACTGGGGAGTTTGCCCATATCCTCCCCCAACCTGAGGCGTAGCGAAATCTGGAAAAGTTCGCTATAGTAAAAATCTGGACTTCATCCTGTCGTTTCAACAGAGGAGAATTACGATGGCTGTATTAGTAGGCAAAGCTGCTCCCGATTTCGTGGCCCCTGCGGTCATGGCTGACAACACTATTAATGAGGCTTTTCATTTTTCTCAGTATATCAAGGGAAAATATGCCGTATTGTTTTTCTATCCGCTGGATTTCACCTTCGTCTGTCCCTCGGAAATCCTCGCGTTCAACCACCGTCTCTCGGAGTTCAAAGCGCGCAATACGGAAGTCATCGCCTGTAGCGTGGACTCCCACTTCACCCATCTGGCCTGGAAAAACACGCCGGAAGAGAAGGGCGGCATTGGCCACATCCAGCTCCCCATGGTGGCCGACCTTTCCAAGAGCATCGCGCGCAATTATGACGTTTTGCTCAATGATGAGGTGGCGCTGCGTGGCTCCTTTCTGATCGACCGCGAAGGTGTGGTACGCCATGAAGTAATCAACGACCTGCCCCTGGGCCGCAACATTGACGAAATGATCCGTATGGTGGATGCGCTGCAATTCTCTGAAGAGCACGGTGAAGTCTGCCCGGCACAGTGGGAGAAGGGCAAAGCGGCCATGAAGCCGACCAGTGAAGGTGTTGCCGACTTCCTGGCGCATCACGGCAAAGAGCTCTGATTGCCGATTATCCTGTTGCGCCCATCGTAGGAACCCGCGTGGGTGAACAGCTAACATGGCCCGGACGTCAACCTGGGCCATGTTATTGCGATTTAGTGCAGGCCACGTCCGGCACTTTCTGCCGCTTCTTCCATGACCACCTTCACCTCATCCGGAAAATCACCTTGAGCCACTTGCTGGCGTCCTTCCCGAAAGAATAATGGCGCATCGGCAGGTAAATGATGCACCAGCGCCGCAAAAGCACGCCGCATTTCCGCTGGATCCTGCGCACGCGTGGCCGTGATGCCCCAATTCAATAACAGAATACGCCAGGGGCGGTGTGGATCAGCGCCGTCCAGATCGGTGCCATAGTCTGCGGATGCGGCTTCTTTCACCCTGCCCATTAATTGGGCCAGGGAACGCAGTTCGTCGGGCTCGCCGCGACTATTGGCCAGAATGGCCAGACCGTTGACGATAGGTTCCAGCGTGTGAATGGCGCCGTGTTGATTACATACCCATGCTGCGAGACTGACGGTGATCATTTCCAGGGCGGCTTTCGCCTGACGCTCACCCAGGCGCTCGGCCCAGGTGGCGAGGTCCATCAGCAGACCGATGGCCAGGTCGCCGATGCGCTCCGGCTCGTCGGCGGGCAGGGAGGGGTCCCAGGAGGCAACATCCGTTGTCAGCAGCGTGAAAAGCTGGCGCAGGGCGTCCACAATCAGCGCCGGGGTGATCTGCTCCCCGGTGGCAATGCCGCTCTCGGCAAAGGCACCGAGGATGGGTTTGGCGTATTGTTCAAAGCGCTTCTGTGCGCCTGAGATGTCCAGAATGGGAGCCACTGCTTGTCTCCGATATGCCCGATGAAGTTGAGCGTGTTATGCTAGCACGGAATGGTGCCGGATTCCGCAGCGAGCGGCATCCTCTTTATTCAGGAATCTTCTCATGTCGCACCCAAACCCCGTTTCTCCTATTGATTTGCATATGCACTCCCTCGCCTCCGATGGCACCATGACGCCCAGCGACCTGGTGCAGCGGGTGCATGCGGCGGGGGTGCGCGTCATGGCACTGACCGACCATGACAACACTGCGGGGCTTGCGGAGGCCAGTGTGCAGGCGGCGGCACTGGATATTCAACTTATCCCCGGCGTTGAAGTCTCCAGCGAATGGAGCACCCAGGGCATCCATATTGTCGGCCTTTTTATTGACCCCGCGAATGGCATCTTACAGGAAGGTTTGAGTCGGATTATGGCCTTCCGTGACTGGCGCGCCTTAGAAATCGGACGTTTATTAGAAGGTACCGGTATTCCTGACGCAGAAGCCGGAGCGCGAGCGATGGCGGGCAGCCGCATGGTGGGGCGTAGCCACTTTGCGCGCTGGCTGGTGCGTGAGGGCTACTGTGCAGACGCGAATGAGGCCTTTGGCAAATATCTTGGGCGCGGTTGTAAAGCCTACGTGCCCAGCGACTGGATTCCCATGTCTGAAGCGGTTGGCTGGATCAACGCGGCAGGTGGATCCGCCGTTCTTGCCCACCCCGGCCGCTATAAACTCAGCGGTACCCGGCTGCGTGCATTGCTCACCGAGTTCCGGGACGCGGGCGGCATCGGCCTTGAGGTCTGCTCCGGCAGTCAGGTGGCCGGGGATCGCGAGCATCTGGGGCGACTCGCCCGACAACTGGGCATGGCGGGATCGGTCGGCTCCGACTTCCACGGCACGGATGTTGGCCATGCGGCCATCGGTCAGCTGCTCACTTTGCCCGACGGTGTCAAGCCGGTCTGGGACCGTGCCGGTATTCACCCTCACTGACCGGCCAATCTTGTCGGTTTTTCTGGCGCTTATGCGCATTTCCAACGGCACGGCACTATGGTAGCTTTGCACTCCATTGTGGATCCATATCAGGGGAACGGAGTGCAAAAAAGCCAAGAGCCATCACGCTACGCCAATTGGGGCATGTTGGTGTTGCTGCTGATTTACGCTGGCACCGCATACACCCTCAGTCCATTCGCTGGCCCCCTGCTGATGGGGGCTGTGCTGACCACAGTGGGCTGGCCCTGGCAGTTGCGCCTGGAGCAGGGTTTTCACCTGCCGCGCTGGCTGGGTTCGCTTATACATGCCTTGGCGTGGGTGGCGATCATCATTATCCCTGCGGTCGTTATCGTTGATTCAGTGTTGCCTCAGGTAGCACTGCTTATCTTCCGTTGGCAGTCAGGTGGCCCGCTCGTCGAGGTGCCGCCGGAAGTGATGCAGGTTCCTTATGTGGGGCACTGGTTGCTCGGCCATCTGCATGGGCTGAACGGTGCCTATCTCTCCGCATTGCTCAGTGCCCATTCCGGCCTCATCACCGATTCTCTGGGTCAGCTCTGGATATTCACGTTACATACGTTTTTTGCCGCGCTGACTGTGTTTGCGCTGGCCCTGCACGGTGAGCGTCTCACGGAGGCGCTGCACCTGGGGGCTACACAACTCTGGGGCCGTGATCGTGGCGATCGGTTTTTGGCCGCCTGCCGGGATGCCGCGCGTTCGGTACTGATCGGCCTCATTGGCGTGGGTGTGGTAGAGGGTATGTTTATTGGTATCGCTTATGCTGTCGCCGGCCTGAGCATGTGGCCCCTTTGGTTGGTTGCTACTGCACTGATATCGCCGATACCCTTTGGCGCCACGGCCGTAGTCGGCGCGGCCACCCTCTGGCTCACTTTTACGGGGCATTGGATCGCTGGCCTGCTCGTTCTCGCCTGGGGGCTTATCGTCATTACCGTGGCGGATCTGGTGGTACGCCCACTGCTCACCGGATCGCAGACGCAGGCCCCTTTCTTTCTGGTGTTCTTCAGTATTCTTGGTGGCGCGGAAGCTTTCGGCTTGATCGGCCTGATTATCGGACCTATTCTGGTGCTGTTGGCGCGCGGGGTATGGCGCGCCTGGGAGCGGCGCATTCGCTTGCAGGAGTAGTTGCGCAGATCACCGCGGTTGTGGAACT
The DNA here is from genome assembly GCA_021818125.1 of Pseudomonadota bacterium. Classification (GTDB taxonomy): domain Bacteria; phylum Pseudomonadota; class Gammaproteobacteria; order Acidithiobacillales; family Acidithiobacillaceae; genus Acidithiobacillus. The sequence goes on from JAKAFG010000036.1 coordinate 6,225, forward strand.
GCGCAGGCTTTCCGCCCATCTAACCAATGGGTATTATCTTTACGAAATCAGGAGCACATCATGGACTACTCGATGTTGGATCAACAATATAATCAGTTGCAGCAGCAGACCCAGAACAACCTGCAGGCCTTGCAGCAGGTCGCCGGACGGGTGAGCGCCATGGCACCGGATAATATGACCGGACGCGAGATCAATATGGAATTGCGCAGCCTGGCCATGAACCTGCAACAACAGCAGCAGAATGTAGGGATGATGCTGCAGCAGATGGCGCAGCGTATCCAGCAGTTGGAAATGCAGATGCAGGGGATGGGGCAGCAGGGTGGTATGAACCCCAATATGGGGCAGCAGCGTCCTTGGAATGCGCCCATGCAGGGACAGCCGGGCATGGGCAGCGGTTTCCTGGGTAATGTCATGACCGGTTTGGGTCTGGGCGCGGGTTTCGCGGTGGCGGACAATATCGTTGACGATATTTTCGACAACTTCTAAATCCGTATGATAATCGCGCATTTTGACGGTTTCTTGCAGATTGTGCCCTGCTCATGACGCTACCGTTGTCGGCGTATCTGGATCTGGAGTCGTGCGTTCTTGCCTGGGCTGCAGGGCAGGGATGGCGGTTGCAGCGTACCGGCCCTTTGCGACGGGGTGAATGGCCGTTGCCGCGCCTGGAGTTTCTCCGCGACGGCGTGTTGACGCCCGGCGAGTGGGATGCCGCACTTGCTGCCAGTCCCCTGTTTATGGAGTCTATCTTCGGTAAGCGGGAGGCACGGAGTCAGGAAGGTATCGGGGTAAAGTTTTATCAGGCCCCGACCGAATCCCTGGGTTTTGCGCAGATCGCCCATACGGGGCCAGCCGGATTTGTAGCGGTATGTCGCAGCTTGCCGGGCTGGGATGAGGCCCCGGCACCTGACGAAGCGGCGGCTTTTGCGCGTGTTGGTCTGCCTTGTGTGCCGCCTTCCCAGCGTAATCCTGAAGTGTTCACGATGTTGGCGGGAGTGCCGGGTGACTAAAGAATCCCTCTACGGTATCCACGCCGTCAGCGCCGCGCTGGATTCAGAAGAATTGCTGGAGCTCTGGGTGGCGACTGAGCGGAGGACCGATGACCGTGTCGCGTCGTTGCTGCAAAAAGCCACAGAACAGCACCTGCCAGTGCATGAATGGCGGAGCACGGCATTGGGTCGGAGGCTGAATACCGACAAGCATCAGGGCGTGGGCGGCTTACTGCGCGCCTTTCCCGAGCAGGACTTCGAGATGATCCTGGCGCAATTGGACGGCCGTGGCTTCCTGCTGGTGCTGGATGGTGTTCTCGATCCGCACAACCTCGGTGCTTGTCTGCGCAGTGCGGAAGCAGCGGGGGTCGATGCGGTGATTCTGCCCAAGGATAATGCCTGCCCGGTCAATGCCACCGTGCGCAAGGCGTCTGCCGGATCGGCGTCACGCGTCCCGGTCTGTACCGTGACCAACCTGTCGCGAACCTTGTCTGCCCTGCAAGAGGCGGGTTTCTGGCTGGTCGGGATGGCGGGGGAGGGTGCTCAGAGTCTTTATACGCTTGACCTGAATATGCCGCTGGTGGTGGTGATGGGTGGGGAGGAGAAAGGTTTGCGCCGCCTTACTCGCGAGCACTGCGATTATCTGGCGCATATTCCCATGATGGGGGCCATCGAAAGCCTGAACGTGTCCGTCGCCACCGGGATTTGCCTCTTTGAGGCGGCCCGGCAAAGGCGGAATCTGTCTCCCGCCCAGCATGTCGGGCAGGAAAAAATTGCCTGAATCCGCCAGAAGGTCATAAACGCATGCTGGTAGACTCCCACTGTCATTTGGATTTCGATGATTTTGATGCCGACCGGGCCGGTATTCTGGCGCGCGCCCAGGCGGCCGGGGTGCAAGAAATACTGATTGCGGCGGTCGTCGAGGCGCACTGGCCGCGGGTGCAGGCCCTGGCTGCCGAGTACCCTGGCGTGTGGGCAGCAGCGGGCGTGCATCCCAATGAACCCGCAGCAGAGACCCCGGAATGGGAGCATCTGCTCACCGCTCTGGCGGCAGATAAGGTGGTGGCCGTCGGCGAGACCGGCCTGGATTATTTCCGCAGTGAAGGGGATTTGTCCTGGCAGCGGGAGCGATTTGCCCGGCATATTGCTGCCTCCAAGGCCACGGGAAAGCCGCTGATCATCCACACCCGCGCGGCGGCGGCGGACACCATCGCCATGCTGCGCAGTGAAGATGCGACGGCAGCCGGTGGCGTCATCCATTGCTTCACCGAAAACTGGGAATTTGCGAAGGCGGCCCTGGATATAGGCTTTTATATCTCCTTTTCCGGCATTGTGACTTTCAAGAAGTCCGTTGAATTGCGGGCGGTGGCCAGGAAGGTGCCGGCGGATCGCCTGCTGGTGGAGACAGACGCGCCCTATCTGGCCCCCGTGCCGCAACGCGGCAAGCGCAACGAGCCTGCTTTTGTCGTGCATGTCGCGGCCTTTCTCGGGGCGTTGCGGGGTGAGACGCTGGAGGATATCGCCGCGCAGACCACGGCCAATTTCCACGCACTGTTTAAGCACGCGGTGGCGGCATGAAGATTGTGTTCCTCGGTACGGGGTCCAGTGCGGGAACACCAGCGATTGCCTGCCATTGTCCGGTTTGTAGCAGCGCTGATCCGCGCAATCGCCGCCTGCGGGCCAGTATTCTGGTGCAGGATGGGGGTACTAATCTGCTGGTGGATACCGGCCCCGACCTGCGTCAGCAGATGCTGCGCGCCGACGTGCGAACACTGAGCGCCGTGTTTTATACCCATTTTCACGCCGATCATATCAATGGTGTCGATGACCTCCGTGCCTTCAATTTTGCGCAGAAGATCGTGATTCCTTGCCATGCGGATGAGCGCACGGCGATAGAATTGGAAACCCGGTTTCGCTATTGTTTCCTGCCGCCGGATATCACTTGGGCGAAACCTTCGCTATCCATGCACCGGATAGCATCGCCGCAGACCTTTGGTGGGGTTGCGGTGACGCCGATACCCGTGATGCACGGTTATCTACCTATTCTCGGATACCGGTTTAACGATGCGGCATATCTGACTGACCTAAAAATAATTCCTGATAGCAGCCTGACGCTGTTGCAGGGGCTGAAAGTCCTGATTCTTGACTGTCTGCATTACGAAGAGCATCCCACCCATCTTAATGTGGAAGAGGCCCTGTATTGGGCGCGGCGCATTGGCGCAGAGCGGATTATTCTTACCCATATGACCCATGATATTGATTATGCGACGTTGGCTGCGGAATTACCGGACACGATCATTCCCGCCTATGACGGTATGGTCGTGGACCTTTGAGCGCATGTTGCTGATGGACGGGTGTATGCAAAAAATGTTTGACAGCACCCCCATGAATCCATATATTACGCCGCATCGGGGCCATAGCTCAGCTGGGAGAGCGCTTGAATGGCATTCAAGAGGTCAGCGGTTCGATCCCGCTTGGCTCCACCAAATTAAAAGGCTGCTCAGCCTTTTTTCTCCCCGACAATCAATGTCTGTGCATTGTATCACCTGTTCTCAACAGGTACCGTCCGGATATACCAACCCTCGGTATTCTGTCTGGGGCGCGGCGAGAGCCTGTTCGGCCCCGATTCCGCGGAATTGCGGATTATCCGGGAGGGTCTGGGTGACTTCCCGCTGGTGGGTTTTTTTGACAACGGCGAGATTCCGCACGATAAAATATATGGTTATACGGGGGTGCTTACCCTGTTTCTGGATGCACCCATCTCCTGATCCATCTGCTGACTTTCAGGCATGGTGAGCAGGCACCCGCTTTGTGCTAGAGTACGCAGCTTATATTAGAGGTTGATGATGGCACAAGCACAGCGGATGGATCAGCGTTTGATGCAGGAGGGGCGGCGCACCAGGGGTACGCTCTATTTCGGCATCGGGCTGGGCCTGACCGCCGGCCTGCTGATTATCCTCCAAGCGTTTTTGCTGGCGCATATCGTCGATGAGGTCTCTTTTCATGGCTGGAATCTGACGGCGGTGATGCCGCTGCTCTGGGCCATGCTCGGTCTTTTCGTCGTTCGTGCAGGGTTTTCCTGGGCGAGCGAACTGGTCGCCTTTCGCGCCAGCGCGCGTATCAAGACCTACCTGCGCGAGCGCTTGCTTTCCCACCTTCTGAGCCTGGGGCCGGTGGCCGTGGCAGGTGAGCGCAGCGCCGACATCGCCAGCACCATGATTGAAGGTGTCGAGGCACTGGAGCCCTACTTTTCGCGTTACCTGCCGCAAATGGCATTGGTCAGCCTTATACCGCTGGCTATTCTCGTGTTTGTCTTCCCTGCAGACTGGATCAGCGGCCTGATTCTCCTCATCGCCGGGCCGCTGGTGCCCTTCTTCATGGTGCTGGTGGGCTACAAGGCAGAGGCTATCAACCAGCGTCAGTGGCGCAAGATGCTGTTGATGAGTGCCCATTTTCTGGATGTGGTACAGGGTCTGACCACGCTGAAAATCTTCGGTCGCGCCAAGGACGAGATCGAGATCGTCGCACGCATTTCTGACGACTACCGACGCACGACCATGGCCGGGTTGCGGGTAGCCTTCCTGACTTCGGCAGTGCTGGAATTTTTTGCGAGTCTGTCTATTGCATTGGTGGCCGTATCGCTGGGTGCGCGTCTGCTGGAAGTCCATTCCTCGGTCACCTTTTATACGGCTTTCTTCGTCCTTTTGCTGGCACCGGAGTATTTCAATCCCCTGCGTGGCCTTGCCACCTATTATCATGCGCGGATGAGCGCCATTGCCGCCGCTAAACGCATCTTCGAAATCCTCGACATGCCTCTGCCAGAGCAAGGGTCGCAGCCGGTGGCTTACGCCGGTACGCAGACTATCAGTCTCTCGGTGCGCGACCTGCATTTCTCCTACGAGGCGAGCAGGGTAGCGCTGGCCGGAGTAAATGCCGAGTTCCCGGCGGGCAAGGTCACCGCGCTGGTCGGCGCCAGCGGTGCGGGTAAGAGCACCCTGGCCAATGCCTTACTCGGCTTTGTGCAACCGGATTCCGGAGAAATTCTGATCGATGGCCAGATTCCTTTGCGCGTCCTGGAGCGGGAGAGCTGGTGGCGGCAACTGGCCTGGGTACCGCAAAATCCACGTTTGTTCTACGGTACCATCGCCGAAAATATCCGCATCGGCCGTCCTGATGCGGATATGGCCACTCTGCGGGAGGCAGCGAAGAACGCCCATGCGCTGGAATTCATTGATGCCTTGCCGCAAGGTTTTGATACCCCCGTGGGCGACTTGGGGCAGGGCCTTTCCGGCGGTCAGATTCAGCGGGTCGCTCTGGCCCGTGCCTTTATCAAAAATCCGCCGCTCTTCATTCTGGATGAGGCCACGGCTAACCTGGATATGGAAAACGAGTCACTGGTCCTGGATGCCATGCAGCGACTCGTCCAGGGACGAACGGCCATCGTCATTGCCCACCGTCTGGCGACGGCAGAGCGCGCTGATCACATCCTGGTCATGGATGCCGGGAAAGTGGTCGAAGCCGGCACCCACAACGCACTTTTGGCGGCTGGCGGTGTCTATGCAAGGCTGGTAGCAGCCTACCGGGGGGACCGTGCGTGATCTTTACCGCCTGCTGAAACTGTTCGGACCCTTCAAATTCTGGATGCTGGGGGGTGCCTTCCTGGCCTTGCTGACCATTCTTTCCAACTTCGGCCTGCTGGCCCTTTCCGGCTGGTTTCTGGCGAGCGCGGCGCTGGCCGGACTGGGCGGCTATGCCACCCTGAATTTGTATAACTTCTTCCTGCCCGCCGCCGGGGTGCGCGCTTTTGCGACGACCAGGGTCATCTCGCGCTGGCTGGAACGCATTGTCACCCATGAAGCGACGTTTCGCCTGCTGGCACAATTACGCACCTGGTTCTATACCCGACTGGAGCCGCTCGCACCTGCCGGCTTGCAAGGCTATCGTTCCGGCGACATCCTCTCGCGCATCGTCGCCGATATCGACACCCTGAACAATTTTTACCTGCGTGTCTTCACCCCTTTCCTGGTGGCCGGGGTCGCGACGCTGGTGATGGCGGGCGTCTTCGCTTTTTTCTCCTGGCGGCTGGCCATTGCGCTCTTTCTCTTCCTCGCCGTGACCGGGCTGCTTCTGCCGCTGCTCACCGAGCGGCTGGGCGCGCGCAGTGGCGCAGAAATGACCACCATTCAGTCGGATTACCGGGTACAAGTGGTGCATGGTATGCAGGGCATGGGTGAGTTGCTGACCTATAACGCCGGACCGGAGATACTGCGGCGCACGGGCACGCTCAACGATGCGCTACTCCAGCGGCAGGCGCGCATGGCGCAGATCGCCGGTTTCGGCAGCGCCGGCATGGGATTCATGGGCAACCTGGCGATTTGGGCTATCGTGGTGCTGGCTATTCCTCTGGTCCATGGCAGGGTCCTGGGCGATTCGGATCTGCCCCTCCTGGCCCTCGGCGTGATGGGTTCCTTCGAGGCCATTGCGGCATTGCCACCGGCCTTCCAGTTTTTGGGGCAGACCCGTGCCGCCGCGCGCCGTATTTTTGCGGTGGCGGATACCCCCCTGCCTTTCCCCGATGCATCGGGACCCGCACCGCAGGTGGACCGGCCGGATC
>JAKAFG010000277.1 GCA_021818125.1 Pseudomonadota bacterium
TGGCGCGCCTCATTATAGAGCGGAGCAAATGAGCGATTTGTTGAAGGGTATCCCCATGCCTGCCGAACTGCGCCAGATGTCGCGCAGTGAGCAGAAGAACGTGGCCAAGGCGGTGCGCCACTTCCTCTTGGAAACGGTCAGCCGGACGGGTGGGCATCTCTCTTCCTGTCTGGGAGCTGTAGAGCTGACCGTGGCGCTGCACGCCGTATTCAATACGCCGGACGATCGTCTGGTCTGGGATGTCGGGCACCAGGCATACCCCCACAAAATTCTGACCGGACGTGGTGCACGTTTTCCGCAGTTGCGCATCAGGGATGGTCTCTCCGGCTTTCTCAAGCGGGATGAGAGCCCCTATGACAGCTTCGGCGCCGGACACTCCAGTACCTCTATCAGCGCCGGTCTGGGGATGGCGGTGGCGGCCAGGCTGGAGCATAAATCACGGCAGGTGGTGGCGATCATTGGTGACGGCGCCATGACGGCAGGTCTCGCCTATGAAGCGCTGAATAACGGCGGGGTTTTGGATGCCGACCTGCTGGTTGTCCTCAATGACAACGAGATGTCCATTTCACCCAATGTGGGCGCGGTATCCCGATATCTGACGCGTATTCTCTCCGGGCGCCTCTATAACACCGTACGCGAGGGTGCGGGACAGGCATTGAGTTTCGTACCGCCATTGCGTGAACTGGCCAGAAAGGCGGAAGAGGGCGTGAAGGGGCTGGTGACGCCGGGGGCGCTGTTCGAAGAAATGGGATTTCATTATTTTGGTCCCATCGATGGCCACGATCTGGATGCGTTGATCCCGACTCTCGAGAACCTGAAAAAAATCAGAGGACCACGTCTGCTTCATGTAATCACCAAAAAGGGCAAGGGCTATGGTCCCGCCGAGCTGGATCCCTGCGGCTATCATGGAGTAACGCCCTTTAACCGCAGCGATGGCAGGATGGCGAAGAAATCCGCCGGTGCACCGAGCTACACCCAGGTGTTCGGCGACTGGCTCTGCGAAAAAGGCGCGGCGGAAAAACACCTGGTCGCCATTACACCGGCCATGCGGGAGGGCTCCGGACTGGTGCGCTTTGAGCAACTGTTTCCCGAGCGCTATTTTGATGTGGGTATTGCCGAGCAGCATGCGGTGACTTTTGCAGCAGGGCTGGCCTGTGATGGGATACATCCGGTAGTCGCCATCTACTCCACCTTTTTGCAGCGGGCCTATGACCAGCTCCTGCATGATGTCGCCATCCAGAATCTGCCGGTACTTTTTGCCATCGACCGTGCCGGATTGGTGGGCGCCGACGGCGCCACCCATCAGGGCGCCTTCGACATCGCGTATGCCCGTTGCATACCCAATCTGGTCATCATGGCCCCAAAAGATGAGCAGGAAATGCGCGACATGCTCAATACAGGCTTTGCCTGGCAGGGACCTGCCCTGGTGCGTTATCCGCGCGACAACGGACTGGGCGTAGCCCTGGACAGAGATTTATCGCGGCAGATCCCTGTCGGCAAGGCCGAGATCCTGCGGAAAGGCAAGGATCTGGCGATTCTCGCCTTCGGTACCCGGGCGGCAGCGGCCATGGCGGCGGGCGAAACCCTCGACGCCACCGTCGTCAACATGCGTTTCGTCAAGCCGCTGGATACGGAATTGTTGACCAGCCTGGCACAGACCCATCGCGCATTTTTGACGGTGGAGGAGGGCTCGCGTATGGGCGGTGCCGGTAGTGCCGTGGCAGAATTCCTGCTCAATGAGGGCGTCGTGGTACCCATGCGTCTACTCGGTTTACCCGACATCTTCATCGAACAGGGCGATGCCGGCCGATGGCTGGCAGATCTGGGCCTGGATGCCGCAGGAATCGAAAAGTCCGGCAGAGAATTGCTGACGTTGCTTGCCCCGTCACCAGTCCGGGCGTAGTATTTGACTAATTCGATCCACTATTCCCAAGCGAGGGTCCGGTGAGAGATTGCGCGGTAGAAATCTTGGAAGATGTACAGGGTCGTGCCGACCCACGTGCCATCGCCATCCAGCAGGTGGGTATCCGCGCCGTGCGCCATCCCCTGCAGATCCAGGATCGTGACGGGATTGTGCAGCCCACGATCGCCCGGTGCAACATGTACGTGAGTCTGCCTGCCCATCTAAAGGGTACACACATGTCTCGTTTCATCGAGATTCTCAATGCCCATGAAGGCTCCTTCAGTGTCGAAGGCTTCGGCACTGTGGTCGAGGAGATGCGGCAACGTCTGGAGGCGGATTCGGCGCGGCTGGAGATGCGCTTTCCGTTCTTTATCGAGAAGACCGCCCCCGTCTCCGGTGTCAGGAGCATGCTGGACTATGAGGTGAAACTGGCGGGAGAAATTACTCCGGCAGGTTATCGTCTGACCATGGGGGTCATGGTGCCGGTTACCAGTCTTTGCCCCTGCTCGAAAAGTATTTCGGAATATGGCGCTCACAATCAGCGGGCTCATGTTTGGGTCCATGTGCGTGCCTGTGAAACCGTCTGGATCAGGGATATCATTGACCTGATCGAGGCGGAGGCCTCCTGTGAGCTTTACGGCCTGCTGAAACGCCCCGATGAAAAATATGTCACGGAATACGCTTATGACCATCCCAAGTTTGTGGAAGATCTGGTGCGTGACGTTGCGCTACGACTGCAGGAGGACCGGCGCGTGCAATGGTTTTCGGTTTCTTCCGAAAACTTCGAGTCGATTCACAATCATTCGGCTTATGCCATGATTGAAATGGAAAAATAACTTATGGCCGGAAGC
>JAKAFG010000278.1 GCA_021818125.1 Pseudomonadota bacterium
GGGCGGTTCATATAGGCGGTAAAGCGGCGGGCGAAGCCGATGGTCAGGGTATTGGGGTCGAGTGCCGTTTTCGCTTGTTCACACTCCCTTTCGGGCGCGTAGGCCGCTGCCAGTTGTTGCTGCAGACGCTGCCTGGCGAACTGGATCACCTCCTGCCGTGCGACGCTGCGCAGGTGCCAGATATCGGCATCGGAGGTCTGACGAAAGTCAGCTTCGATATCTTTTAGGTCCCCCAGCCAGCGTGCCTTGCCACAGTGGTTAGTCCATAAGGCGTCGGCTTCGGCGGAATCCCAGGAGGGCATATGGACGCCATTGGTGACATGCGTGACCGGCACTTCGTCCTCGGGCCAGCGTGAAAACAGGGGCTGAAACAGGCGACGACTGACGGCCCCATGCAGGCGACTGACGCCATTGACGATCAGGCTGCCGTGAATGGCGAGCCACGCCATATTGAAGGGTTCATGCGTGTCTTCGGGATTTTCCCGGCCGAGAGCAAGGATTGTCTCCACGTCTACGCCAAAGGCCCTGGGTGCGCCGGCGACGTAGCGCGTCAGCAGTTCCGGCGAAAAGCGGTCAAAGCCGGAAGCAACGGGGGTATGGGTGGTGAAGATATTCCCGGCGCGGGTGGCGGTAAGGGCGCAGGGGAAATTGGTACTATGATCCTGCATGTGGCTGTAGGCACGGGCGAGAATGGCGAAGGCGGCGTGCCCTTCATTGAGGTGACAGATATCCGGCTGAATACCCAAGCGGCGCAGCAGCATCCAGCCGCCGATGCCCAGACAGATTTCCTGCTGCAAGCGGTTCTCGGGGCCGCCACCGTAGAGTTCGGCGGTGATACCGCGATCGGCAGGGGCATTGAGGGGGTCGTTGCTGTCGAGCAGATAGAGGGTGACACGACCCACTTGTGCCTGCCAGGCGCGAAGGATGACGGTGCGGCCTGGGAAGGGCAATTCCAGACGGAGCCATTCGCCTTCGGCATCGCGTACTGGGGTGACTGGCATCTGGGTGGGATCATTGTAGGGATAGAGTTCGATCTGGCGCCCGCAATCGTCAAGACTCTGGCGAAAATAACCCTGCTGCCAGAGCAGGCCGATGCCGAGCAGGGGGATGCCAAGATCGCTGGCGGTTTTCAGGCAATCGCCGGCAAGAATACCCAGACCGCCAGAGTAGATGGGCAGGGACTCGGAGAGACCAAATTCCATACTGAAATAGGCCACCTGACTGAATGGTGGGCGGGGGTAGGTTTTGCTGAACCAGCCTTTTTGCGAGAGGCGTTCACGGTGTTCGCTGACAAGGGTATTCAGCTTCGCGATAAAATCCTTGTCATGGGCCAGACGCTGAAGAGTGTCGCCTCCGACATCGTGCAGAATGAGCCAAGAATCCCGGGTCTCTTCCCAGAGTTCTGGAGCGATGTGCTGCCAGAGACTGTCTGCGGCATGACTCCGGGACCAGCGCAGATCGAGGGCGAGTTCTGCCAGACCAGCCAGTGATTCTGGGAATTGGGGGAGCAGGTAATAGGGTGCGATGGTCACAAAGTCCTCCGGTTCAGTGGGATGTGCGGTTAGCAGCGACGCGGTTGGGGCTATCCTTACCGGAGCTGAGGTCGTCGAGGTTCTGAATCGTGGTGTCCGCGTTGGTTTTCATGGCTTCACGGGTGAAAAAGGGCTGATGGCCCATGATGATTACGTTGGAAAAGGTGGTCGGCCGTTCAAAACTGTCATCGCAGATAATGCCGTCGCAGTGATCCTTAAGATACAGATCGGTCTCCTCTTCATAAACATCCAAGCCAGCCGCACACAGGCTTGGCATTGGGAGAAGTCGGCGCTATGCGCAGGGGGCTCACCCCAATGGCGTAGCGATACCACAACCCGTCCCAGGCCTGGTCCGCATCAATATCCAGCAGTACGGGGCGGAATTGATCCAGCATCTGCTCAGTGGACCGGGCTGAGAGGGTGGAAGGACCTCTACTTTGGTCGCCGCGACAAGTTGTTGGCGCCCAGGGCATTGGTGGTGTAGAAGCTTACCCCGATCCCGAAGCCACCCAGGAAGGGAGCGGTCTGGATGTTGAGCATACCCCCGAGACTATAGGCGTCCTGGTTGGAGGTATTGGGGCCGCTCGCACCGTAGAGACAGCTGAAATAGTAAGCACGAATCTGCCCGCCGATCTTGCTGGCGGCAAAAAACTGGCTAAGTGTTTCCGCTTGAGCCGCTGCACTGGTCAGGGTCAGGGTCAGGAGCACTGTTGCTCCAAGGACCTTGGAATGCAAGTAGACGATTTTAGGGGGGTTCATGGAATCCTCCGTGCGCTGTTGAACTGGGTGGCGTTTTATCAGACTGCGGGACAACGAGGCGATAGCCAAAACCGTGAACGGTCTCCAGCCAGGTGTCGGCACCGACAGCTTCTAAGGTTTTACGCAATCGGTAAATTTGTACGGCAATGGCATTCGATTGCATGGTTTGATTTCTCTCGGCAAGGATGGTGGACACCTCCAGTGAGGAAAACATGCGATCGGGATGCAGAGCCAGATAGTGCATCAACCGAAACAGGCGTCGGGTCAAATGCACTTCCTGACCACGTATCCATAAGCGTTGGGCAACGGGATCGACGCACAGGGTCGATTTATCCCCAATCGTGCGGCGCTCCCAATTGGATCGGCCAAGGAAGGATTGAACCTGACTTACCAGCAAAGCAGCCCCAAAGGGTTGGGCGAGATAAGCATCCGC
>JAKAFG010000279.1 GCA_021818125.1 Pseudomonadota bacterium
GGGGACGCCCTTGCCTTTGCAGCCCACGCCGGATGTGAAGGTCACCCCGCAATACCCCATGCAATTCCCCAACGCCCTGGGCAGTCACCCGGATTTCCCCATTGAATGGTGGTATGTAACGGGTTGGCTGCAGAGCGCATCGGGAAAACCGCTGGGATTTCAGATCACCTTTTTCCGGGTCCGGCCCCCTAAGGTCTGGGCGAACCCCAGCGCCTTCAATCCCCGCGAACTGCTTTTTGCCGAAGCGGCGCTGAGCGATCCCCGCATCGGGCATCTGCTTACCGCGCAACGGACCGCGCGCGCTGGTCTCGGATTAGCAGGAGCGGATCGAGACCATACCGATGTCTGGATTCGCCACTGGTACCTGCGCCAGCAGGGGCAGGATTACGAGACACGTATCAACGGCAAAAAAATCCGTTATCGACTGCGATTCACGCCAACCCAACCCGTGATGCTGGAAGGCCTCCAGGGTATCAGCCGGAAGGGTCCAGACCCGAAGAATGCCAGCTACTACTACAGTCTTCCTCATCTAAAGGTCAGCGGAACGGTGGACATCAAAGGACAGCGTGAGCTGGTCAGTGGGGAGGCGTGGCTGGATCACGAATGGTCGGCGGCATATCTGCCCAAAAAGGCCGTCGGCTGGGATTGGCTGGGGATCAATCTGAAGGATGGCGGTGCCCTTATGGTCTTCATGATGCGCCGCGCCGATGGTGCGCCCTTCTGGCTGGCCGGCACAGAGCGTAATGCGCAGGGTCAGGTACACTACATTCCGGCCAAAGACATCCGCATGCAGCCCACTGGCTGGTGGCGGTCGCCGCAAACCGGCATACGCTACCCCGTGCGCTGGCAAATGCAGGTGGGAAACCTGCATCTCGCTATCGCTCCGCTCATGGACAATCAGGAATTCGACGCCAGCCGCAGCAGCGGCACCGTCTACTGGGAAGGCGCCGTGCGCGCCATGACGGGCCAGCAGACCGCAGGGAAAGGCTATCTGGAACTCACCGGCTATGGCGGTCGTCTAGCTCTCGGCCAATAGGCCATCGGCGAAGCACTCCATAACTGGAGCAATCCGCTCCGCGTTGCTACACTGACGACATGCCCAACGAAAGCTCCCGCCTGCTACTGCAACAACAATTTCTGGAACGCCTCACCGGACGCACCACCATTGTGCATCGCGGGTTTCCGGAACCGTTCCTCCGCGAGCTGCTGGAGCAAGACCGCTACGCCGTCAGCATAAGCATGGCTGTGGCAGACAATGACATCGGTTATGCACTCCACCAATGACTGACGCCCTCGACAACGCTGCATTGCTGCGTTATGCGCGCCAGATTCTCCTGCCGGAAATCGACATTACCGGACAGCAGGCGCTGGCCGCCAGCCGGGTGCTGATCATCGGCGTGGGTGGGCTAGGCTGCCCGGCCGCCCAGTATCTGGCGGCCGCCGGCGTCGGCAACCTGACCGTCTGCGATGGGGATCAGGTCGAACTCAGCAATCTGCAACGCCAGATTCTCTATAGCGAAGCCGACCTGGGACGCCCCAAAGCCTTGGCCGCACGCGATCGACTGCGTGCCATGAATCAGCAGATTCGGGTCAGCGCCTGGGCGGAATCAGCGCAACCCGAGTCTCTTGCCGCGGCACTGGACACCCACGATCTGGTGCTGGACTGCACCGACAACTTTAGCAGCCGCCATGCCATCAACCGCGCCTGCCGTAATGCTGGCAAGCCTCTGGTCAGTGCTGCGGCCATCCGCTGGGAAGGGCAACTCGCCGTCTTTGATTTTCGTGTGCCGGAAAGCGCCTGCTATGCCTGTCTCTACCCGGACGGCATGGAGGACACCGAAGATACCTGCTCACGCAGCGGTGTCCTTGGCCCGCTCCTCGGCGTACTCGGCAGTATGCAGGCGGCAGAGGCCATCCGCCTGCTTTGCACGGGCCATTCCCCGCTGGCCGGGCGGCTTCTGCTGATGGATGCGCAAAGCTGGCAGTGGCGGCAAATCGCCCTGCGCCGCGACCCGGCCTGTGGCGTCTGCGCGTGAAGCGCCTGAAACTGCCACGCACCCTGGCCAACGCCCTGCTTGCAGACCTGCAATCCGGTGTTGGCGAAGGACTTATCGGCGCTAGCGCCGGCGTGCCCGTCTCCGTCTATCCCTGTCCGCCGGCGCGCTTTGCCGCCGCGCTCGCGTTGATCCGGTCCCGTGGCGAAACATCTTTCGCACATTACGCCCATGCCGCCGCGCCCATCGCGGATATCGTCCCCACCGGCACGCCCTATCAGATATTACTGGCTGCGAACATCAAAGGGGTGATCCTCCTGCGTGCCTTCACCCGCGCGGGTGATGGCGCGCGCTGGCAGGAACTCGACATTGTGCTCGACCATGACTGACACCTCAGAGTTTTCCGTGACGTCTTTCAACATCCAGGTGGGTATCGGCTCCCATCGCGCCCGGCACATGCTCCTGCACGGCTGGAAGTATGTGATGCCGCACGGCCAGAGTCTGCGCAACCTGGAGCGGATCGCCATGATTTTGGAGGAAACCGACATCGCCGGACTCAACGAGGTCGATGCGGGCTCTTTTCGCAGCCAGTATGTCAATCAGGCGGGTTTTCTCGCTGACCGCGCCCATTTCCCTTACTGGGCGCAACAACGTACCCGCGACTTTGGCGACTTTGCCCAGCATAGCAACGGCATTCTCTCCCGCTGGCCCATTGAAGAGACCATAG
>JAKAFG010000280.1 GCA_021818125.1 Pseudomonadota bacterium
GTGCATTCAGGGCGGACATGATAGGTTTGTTGTTGCATCGTGGATTACCACATGATTATGGACCTTTTACTTCATCGTGCCGCTGATTCGTTGTCGATTGCAAGCTCCCCGAGATCCTTCCATACTTCTAAAGATGAACGATTTACCGGTCCACCTCGACTGCAATGCCGCCATCCCGGTAGACCCACTGGTGGTGCATCTGGGCCGCTTCACTATTGGGGCGGAGATCGACGGGGCGGCAGACTGATGGACGCCGCCACCTATGACGCCTGGTATGACACAGCTCGCGGGCACTGGATCGGCACGGCGGAGTTTCGCCTGCTTTCCAGGCGCCTACTGGCGAGGCCGGGGGATACGCTCCTGGATGTGGGCTGTGGTACCGGGTGGTTTACCCGCCGCTTTGCCGAGGAAGGCCTCTGCGCCACCGGCCTTGATCCCAGCCCGGACTGGCTTGCCTTCGCCCGCGCCAAGGGCCCTCCCGCGATCCACTGGGTAGCCGGAGATGCCCGCTCCCTACCTTTTCCTGACCGCAGTTTCGATCGCGTGGTCTCGGTCGCGGCCCTGTGTTTTGTGGATGATGAGCGGCAGGCCGTGGCCGAGATCGTGCGGGTGGCGCGCCAGCGTTTCGCCATCGGCTGGCTCAACCGGGCAAGCCTGCTCTACGCGCAGAAAGGGCAGGGTGGCGGGAGTGGAGCCTACCATGGGGCGCGGTGGCATCGTCCCGACGAGTTGCTCGATTTCTTTTCCGGCTTGCCGGTACGCCGACTGGCGGTGCATTCCGCCATATTTCTTCCTGCCGGGAACCGGGTGGCACGGACGATGGAACGGCTGCTGCCCCACACGCTGCCCTGGGGCGGCATGGTAGTCATTTCGGGGGAGACGGAATAAGGAAAATCCTGTCAGCCTGTTTGGCTTACCGATCGCTGCACATCCTTCAAGGGGGCTTGGACCGAACCGCCATGACATACACAGCTTTCCCCTTGGGCGGCGGCCACCAACTCATGCAGGATACCGCATTCGGCGGTTGCATGTTGCCCATGGCAACGTCCGCGCAGTTGCTCAAGCTGCCGCGTCAACGCTTGTAGGGATTGGAGTCTTCCCTGTACGTGCGCCAGATGCGTATCGATCAGTCGATCCACGTCCTGGCAATCGTCCAGTGGGTGATCCAGCAAGTGCAATAGTCGCTGCACATCCGCGAGTGGCATATCCAGCGCCCGGCAATGGCGAATAAAGGCAAGTCGCTCCAGATGCGCGGGGCCATAAGCGCGATAACCGTTCGTCCGTCTGGTTGGCGTGGGCAACAGGCCTATTCGCTCATAATAACGGATGGTCTCCGGATCTACGCCGGTCACCTGTCCAAGTGCGCCGATTCGCATATCGTCCCCCCAAAACGAGCAGTATAAATCCTTGACCATGTAGTGACTACAAGGTTTTTAATGGTCATTCATTCGGATTTTTTCGGGGAAGGATGATGTATGGCACACGACCAACATGACGATCATGACCATGCCGACCATACCACTGGTCACCAGCAGACCCACGGCCACGCGCATGGGCATAATCATACCCATGGCCCGGCGGACTACGGCCGTGCCTTCGCCATCGGGGTGGCGCTCAATCTGAGCTTCGTGCTGGTTGAGGCCGTGTTCGGGGTGATGGGACATTCCTTGGCCTTGCTGGCGGATGCCGGCCATAACCTCAGTGACGTGCTGGCCATGCTGATGGCCTGGGGCGCCACTGCCCTGGCCCGCCGTCCACCTTCAGTCCGTTTCACCTACGGGTTGCGCAGTTCGTCTATCCTGACGGCACTGGCCAACGCCGTATTCCTGTTGGTGGTAACTGGCGGGATTGCCTGGGAAGCGATTCAGCGTCTGCTGCATCCAGCTCCGGTAGACAGCGGTATCGTGATCGGTGTGGCGGCTTTCGGGGTGCTGATCAATACCGGGACGGCGCTGCTGTTCATAGCGGGGCGCAAGGGTGATCTGAATGTCCGGGCAGCCTTTTTGCACATGGCGAGCGACGCTGTCGTCTCGCTTGGCGTGGTCATCGCCGGGATCGTGATGCTCTTTACGCACTGGTTTTGGCTGGATTCCACGGTGAGTCTGCTCATCAGTGCGGTGATCGTGATCGCCACCTGGGGGTTATTGAGGGATTCCACCCAGTTGGCCCTGCATGGCGTGCCGGAAGGCATTGAAACCCAGGCGGTACGCGCCTATCTCGCCGCCCTGCCGAATGTGGTGGCGGTGCATGACCTGCACATCTGGGCCATGAGCACCACGGAAACGGCGCTGACCGCGCATCTGGTCATGCCGAACGGCTATCCGGGGGACGCACTTCTGAACCGAATCAGCGATGAATTGCAGGCGCGCTTTCGTATCGACCATCCCACCTTGCAGGTGGAGACAGGCGATCCGGCCCATCCATGCGCACTGGCTCCAGATCATCGGGTTTGAGATTCCCCGTCTGGAAGCACTAACGACTGAGGGTTCTTCGGGGGGCGCATGAACCGATGCGTGCCCGAGAATGACCGCCATGGATCACGGTGTCTTGGAGCACATTGACAAAGGGCGGGGGTTCTTTTAGTTTAGAGGTTGCGAATTATATTAACTAGCGAACAGTCGAGGTGCCCCATGTTTTTCAAACAACGCAGCAATGCTGACGGTACCCTGTCCTATTTCTACGGATGTGGCAGCAAGGGTTCGGCTGTGGCAGATCGGAA
>JAKAFG010000037.1 GCA_021818125.1 Pseudomonadota bacterium
GGCTGGGAATGATGTGGACGTCCTGCTGCTGGTGCGCCAGTGTTACGTTATGGCGGAGCAGACTTTCCACCACGGAAGCACGCAGGTCGGTCTGCACGTTATAACTTTTGTTACAGTCCTCCAGATACACCCGCAGATAGAATTGCAGGGCATTTTCGTTGACGTCCAGCAACAGCGCGGTGGGCGGAATACCGCGCGGATCGTCCTGCAGGACGTCGGGATGATTTTGACCTTCCGCTACCAGCAACTGCTTTACCAGCGGGATATCGGCATCATGGGCAATGCTGAAGGGGATCATGAGGCGCAACACGCTATTCGTATACATCCAGTTGGTCACCTGGCCAGAGATCAGTTCAGAATTAGGAACGAAGACTTCAGTGCGGTCAAAAGTAAGGATCAGGGTGTAACGGATGCTCATCTTCTGCACATATCCCTGAGTGGTACCGACCTGAACCCAGTCACCAACACGAATGGGGCGCTCCAATAGCAGAATCAGGCCAGACACAAAATTATTGACGATATTTTGCAGGCCAAAGCCGATGCCAACGGATAATGCGCCCGCGATGATGGCAAGATTGTGCAGCGCTACACCTGCAGTGGAAAGCGCAATCAGTACGGCGATGATAAATCCCGCATATCTGACGATGGACAGTACGGAGTGGCGGGCCCCGCTTTCCATGTGGCCAATAATCCGGGAGTTGTCGGACAGGTATTTCTGGATCAGGGTGTTAATGTTGAACAGCAGCACGAGCAGGAGCACAGCAATCACCCAGCGGAAAGGCTGAATATGAAAGCTACCAATAGCGAAGCCGGTGATAAAATATTTCCCGATCAGCGTAAATCCGGTAAGCGTCAACCCCCAGGCATATAAAATAAAAGCCGCTACGCCTAACCATACGGCGGTGTAACTCATTGCACTGAACCATATTATCCAGGGCAATGGTTGATCTTCTTGCAGACCGAGGCGTTGGCGCAGGAGATGTTGCCAGAGACCGGATTTTTGTGCTGTATGTATCCAAAAATCGGCAACTGTCCAAGAAAAAAATAGGCCCACACCGAAGGCGAGCAGGGACATTAACAGGCCAAAGAACAGATAGTTAGAAAGATTACGATAACCGATGGTAGTGAATATGGCGGTAGCGATCAAGGCTAAGAGTATGAGTATCCTAAGCAGCGGATAGGCACGGAAAGATTTTCGGTTGCCTGTCTGCCAGACCAGCCAAAATACTGCGCCGAGAAGTACCAGGTGGTAAATAGATGCAAAAAAGACTTGTCCTATCGGCGATAGTGGATCGTTGGAAGAAATGTTGATCCAGGTGAGACCAAATACGGATAAGGCAGCAATGAACCGTAAGGTTCGCAGTGTGGGGCGTAGCGTCTGCGGTTTCCAAGACAAATGACGGCTGACTACTCCCGACGGACTTAGAGCCAACGCGAGTAGCATGGAGATAAGAACATAGCCGCCCCAGGTGCCTAAAATGAGAACAATGAGGGGCGAAAGAGTGTCTGTGAGATCGGTTGCCGTTGCAACGGCGGCGATGCCCGCCAGCAATGCTATATAGTGATAAAAATTATGTTGTATATCAGGTAAGTTCAGTGTGCGCCAAATTATTTTGGCTAAGGATGCACGTAAAAACAATAACAACACAAATATAAATACACCAATTCCTATGGATATCTGTAAGTTTTGTTGTGCAAAAATAGAACGTCCATTATGAGCGAGCCAGAAATGTTGTTCGTCAATCCAGGTGGCGGCAGAGACCGATTGAAGGGCAACTGCCTGCTTCCAGATGCCGTGATCATGGCGTAATAGCATCTCGGCATGTAATGCATCACGTTTTTTGCTGATTTGCTGGCTCAGATCTGCGCTCGCGACGGCGAGAACCTTGCAGGCAGCGAGTTCTCCGCTGAGGTTTTTTTGCTCACCCTGTAGTTTCAGGCGTAATGCACTGAGATTCTTTGGTTCGCCGGCAACAGTGGACCCCAGTATACCCAGACTTTTATCTATTTGGTTGAGGTTGCTGCTCCTTTCGGTTATGCACTGGTGCGCGTTGTCGCTGATCACACGTACGGTTTTCTGCCAGCTCAAAAGTTGCTGTAAATCGACGTTTTTTGATAAATCTTGGTGTATCGATTGTAGCGTCGCACCGGTCTGTGACACCGGCGTGCTGGAGGCGTATGCCAATAGCGGAAAGATCAGGATAACAAGGCATGTGCCTAACCAGGATAAATGCGAAAAGATAGGTCTATTGTTTGAAAAATTCCAGTTATCGATCGGTAAAATGATCATCCGCTGAGTCACATGCCGCTCCTTTGCTGAAGCCATTTATGGAACGATAAATGGGCATTGGGTTGCGTTGAGCACCATCTTATCACAGGTGATGGCCGAGTGCTTCTGTTCAGGCTTGCTTGTTGTAGTCGCCTGGCCACCTTGCTAGGTGGTTATTTGCACGATAAAAAATGACGAGGGGGTTATGTGCTGTCGGCATATGGCGACAGCTTGGTGTGATCCCTGATTCCTGAGGCTAAACTTTTTTCGGGGACTATCTGATGGTGAATGATCACAAAAGGGATTGTGGCCTTATGGGTGGGCGTTTCAGGCTTTCCTGCACGTTGGCACCGCCGACTTTTCGGCAGTATGGCATGAAAAATGCCTAAGTGTAGGGTGTGTAATGATCGTAGAGGAATTAGCCATGAAGAAGCCCATCTATAATGCCCTGTTCACGGCATTGATTGCCGCACCCTTCATCGCTTTGGGGGGTTTTGTGCACGAGGTAACGCCGCTGGATTCAACAACGACTACCTCTGCCCGGCCGGTGGTGTCCAGCGGCCTGCGGATGGTGGGCGAGGCGCAGATGGTGATGGGTCATGTTGAGCGGGCGGACTGGCTGCTGCTCGCACCGGAAAAGTCCACCCATCAATCTTCGGCCGCCCCTCACCCTCAGTATGCGTCTGTTACGGTACGGTCCGTGTAGCCATATGGGCGACGGGTGACCGTCTCCTGTCATTATTGAGAAGAATGCGGAGGAAGTGATGTCTACTAATAAATGGCGTTTTGTGCTGTCGGCGGCAGCGTTGGGTGCGGGTATCCTGTTGCTGTCGAACCCTGCGTTTGCAGATCGGGATGGCTGGGGTGGTCCGGCAGTGAGCTTGTCTATCGGTGTCCCCGGTGTCGTCTATCCAGCGCCAACCTATTATGCAACACCTCCGGCTTACTATTATGCGCCGCCTCCGCCTCCGCGCTGGTATCGGCGTCGTGAACATTACTGGCACCATGAGCACGACCGTGGCTGGGGCGATGACGATTGATGGATGGAGGCTGGCAGGTAGCAGCCCCACGGTGACGCTGTTAACTGATGATGGCGCGCCGTGCGCCGCGCGTCAGTAAGGGAAGTACGGCCTTTTGCAGCATGGGGGGCAGGGCGATCGGTCTGAGCAACATTTTCATCGCCATGTCAAAGGGATAGTGACGACTTATCCAACTGCCCAGGCGTTGTCGAAATGCCGAGAAATCCTCCAGGGAGAATTGCTGCCCGGGGTTTTTTACTTCAAAAGCATTTTTGAGCGCAAGATAGCTGTCTTCCTGATCCACTTCGGCCACACGTTTCCAGAGTTCACGGCCAATGCGCCAGCGTGAATTTTTTTCGCGTGCTTGGTATTGCAGAAAAAATCGGTAGAAATATTTGTAGTGATGGACTTCGTCGGCGCGGATACGTGCAGCGAGCTGGCACAGTACGGGCTCCGGGCTGGCCGCCTGAATCATCGTATAGAAGCTGGCCGTACCCGTCTCGACGACGCAGCGTGAAGCCATTTCCAAGGCGTGAGTGGGGCCCAGTAAAGCAGTGCGGCAGTAGGGCACATAAGCGTCTCCAAAGCCCTGATAAGCACGTTCCCAATCAAAATCCGGCCAAATGGTGAGCACGTATTGGCGCAACGCGTGCCCATGCTGCACCTCTTCAATCTCCCATTCCTGGCGCAACCACACGGTGGCGCTCACATTTTCCTGATAGTATTCCACCAGGTTGCGGGTGTAGAGATCAGAGAGCGTTTCTACAAAGGACGCGCCGGCTAATAGATAAAACCAGTCCATATTGCCGATGATCTTTTCCTTTTCAATGGCAGCGTAAGGAATATCGGCCAGAGACCAGGTCGGACGGACGTTATCTGCGGGCATTGTATTTGCCGCCTCCTTGAATTCTGTCAATGGGGCTGACGATTATAGCGCACATCTTGTGGTGATGCCCCTGCGGCAACAAAGGCGGCTCGCCTATTCTGACATTGCGGGCAGTGTCCGCAGTATTCACCACGATCCAGCAGGCAACTGCAACTGTAGGAGGCGCGCAGGGGCGCTCCTAAGTGGCAGCGCTCTCAACGCTAGCATCTGGCGGGACAGGGTGCGGCTGACGTATCATTCCCGTTTGAATTGTGGCGGTATCCATTTGGTGTCTCGGGCTGTCTGCCCGTTGACGGTCATCATGTTCCTAAGGAGGATATCATGGCGTTGTGTGTAGAATTGCATCCCGTGAATCCACAGCCGCGACTGCTGGCGCAAGCGGTTGAGGTGCTGCGTGCTGGAGGTTTGCTGGTTTATCCAACGGACACCTGCTACGCCTTGGGTTGTATGGTGGCGGCACGGGAGTCCCAAGAACGGCTGCGACGCATCCGGCAACTGGATTTGCAGCATGACCTCTCGCTGCTGTTTTCCAGCATTTCCCAATTGGCGGACTATGCCAAGTTGGATGATCGTGCCTATGCGCTGCTGCGTAAAACCTTGCCTGGACCCTACACCTTCATTCTACCAGCGACCAAAGATGTGCCGCGGCGCCTCGCCGACCCGAAAAAGCGCAGTATTGGTGTGCGCATACCTGCCAATCCCCTGTGTGAAATGCTGCTTAAGGAGTTGGGAGAGCCCTTGATGAGCTCTACCCTGCAACTTCCGGGTGCCAATGCACCGCTGACGGATCCCGATGAAATTTGCGACGTGTTGGGGAGTCAGGTGGATATGGTGCTGCTCTCGGGTGTGGGTGGGGCGCTCTGTTCGACGGTGGTGGACCTTTTGCAATGGCCGCCGCGCGTGCTCCGTCAAGGCGCTGGTGACCCGGGACTGCTCGGTCTCAGCGTTGCCGTCTAGTCCCGTGCAGTATTAGGCGGGTAGGGCATTACGCTGATATACTCCATCCATGTCTGATGCCACGCAATTTATCCGAACCCTGGCCATTTGGGCCATACCTGTGCTGTTCGCCATTACCGTGCATGAGGTGGCCCATGGCTGGGTCGCCTGGAAACGGGGTGATCCTACCGCCATGCTCATGGGTCGTCTAACGCTGAATCCGATTAAACACATTGATCCTTTTGGGACAATTTTGCTGCCGGGCATACTGCTCCTGTTTCACTCGCCCTTTCTCTTTGGTTACGCCAAGCCGGTGCCGGTCAATTTTGGCGGACTGAAAGACCCTAAACGCGATATGGTGCTCGTCGCCATCGCCGGGCCGGCCGCCAATCTGTTGATGGCCTTCTTCTGGACGCTGGTGTTGTGGATGGGCGGGCATCTCCCCGATGCCCTGGCGTATATCGGTGAACCCATGCGGCTGATGGGCGAGGCAGGCATTATGATCAATGTCATCCTGATCATCTTTAATCTGGTCCCCATTCCGCCTCTGGACGGCGGTCGGGTGGCGGTGGGGCTTTTGCCAGCGTCAGCCAGTATTGCCCTGAGCCGAGTTGAACCTTACGGATTCATTATTCTGATTGTACTGCTGTTTACCGGCGTGCTGTGGTCCGTCCTGGGTCCTCTCTTTTTGTGGATATATCACTTTTTTGTGATGATAGGCGGTTTATGATGACCGAGATCATCGTTTCCGGCATGCGACCGACGGGTCATTTGCATCTGGGGCATTATCACGGCGTACTCAAAAACTGGCTGCGTTTGCAGGATGAGGCGGAGTGTTATTTCTTTGTTGCCGACTGGCATGCGCTGACCACCCATTATGAAACGACACAGGGGATCAGTGAGGCGGTTTGGTATCTGCTCATTGAGTGGCTGGCGGTGGGGGTAGACCCGGACAAGTCCGTGCTCTTTATCCAATCCCATGTGCCACAGCATGCCGAACTGGCACTGCTGCTGGGGATGCTGACGCCGCTGTCCTGGCTGGAGCGCGTGCCGACCTTCAAGGATCAGCAGGAAAAATTGCGGGAGCGTGATCTCGCCACCTTCGGTTTTCTGGGTTACCCGCTGCTGATGACGGCTGATATTCTGCTTTATGATGCCCACAAGGTACCGGTGGGGGCAGACCAGGTCGCGCATCTGGAGATCAGCCGAGAGCTGGCACGGCGTTTCAACAGTTTCTACGGGCGCGATGCCGATGCGGTGGCGCAGGTAGAAAGGGGCATGCAGGCCATGGGCAAGCGCGCGGCGAAGACTTTTGCCTCCTTACAGCGGCGTTTTCAGCAAAACGGTGACGGTCTGGCGGTGACCGAAGCGGCGGTGTTCCTGGGGCAGCAGGCGGGGCTCAGTGCGGGGATGTGCGAGCAACTCCTGGCCCACCTGGAGGGCAAGGGTCGGGAAATTCTCCGCGAGCCTCAGGCGTTGCTGACGGCGGCCTCAAAAATGCCGGGGCTCGACGGGCAGAAGATGAGCAAGTCCTACGGGAATACTATCTCCTTGCGTGAAGCGCCGGAAGTGGTGCAGAAGAAAATCCGTACCATGCCCACCGACCCAGCCCGGGTGGCACGCACGGACCCTGGTACGCCCGAAAAGTGCCCGGTCTGGGTCCTGCATCAGGTTTATTCCGGCCCAGAGACGCAGGCATGGGTCCGCAGCGGCTGTACAACGGCAGGTATCGGCTGTCTGGATTGTAAACAACCGGTAATTGAAGCGGTGCTCGCTGAGCAGGCGCCGATCCGTGAGCGGGCGGAGTACTGGGCGGCCCGGCCGAAGCAACTACAGGAAATTGCTCATGCGGGCGCCCAGCGTGCCCGCCAACGCGCCGAGCAGACGCTGGAGCGGGTGCGCGCAGCCATGGGTCTGGCGCATGAGCAGCGCCATCTCTGAATCCCGTCTATCGGCGGCGCCCATGCAGATTCATGGGCAGCCGCTGGAAGGCCTGCCCGACGGCCTCTTTATTCCGCCGGATGCCTTGGAACTGTTGCTGGAAAGCTTTTCCGGTCCGCTGGAATTGCTGCTCTGGCTGATCCGCCGTAATCGCATGGATATCCGCGATATTCCGGTGGCCGAAGTGACCCGGCAGTATCTGCACTACTTGCACGAAGCGCGCCGCCGCAATCTGGAACTGGCGGCGGAATATCTGCTGATGGCGGCCTGGCTGGCGGAGATCAAGGCACGCATGTTGCTGCCCGTGCCGCCCGCAGCGGAGGATGAAGACTTCGATCCCCGTCTGGAACTGGCGCGCCGCCTGGAGGCTCTGGCTACGGTGCAGAGTCAAGCGGAGGCGCTCCACACTTTGCCTCAGGCTGGACGGGATTTCTGGACGATTTACCCCGCGCCACGTCCTGATCTGCCTTTGGCACCACCGCTGGTAGCCCTCATGGATATCGTAAACGCCTGGCAGGCGTTGCTTCTGCGCCCCGCGCGCAAGCCACCTCCCGCCCATACCCTGACGAATCCGCATATGGGATTACGGCAGCGGATGGTGGAGCTACTACTGTATTGCCGCCGAGAGCCGCGCCCCTGGTTTCTTAACGAACTCTTGCCGCCCATGGCAGATCGCCTGGCTCTGGCAGTGTCACTATTAGCCATATTGGAATTACTCCGGCAAGAGGCACTGGCTTTGATCGAAGACGAAGAGGGGGTCTGGCAGGTCGCGGTGGCTGGTGTCGATGGGCCTGGTGGTATCTGATGCGTGAAGCGCTCCTGGCCTTGTTTCTGTCCAGCGCTGAACCGCTCTCCCGCAAGCACCTGGCGGCCCTCCTCGACGACGATCCCGACTGCGCAGGATGGGAGGCGGCGCTGGAGATGCTGTTAGCCGTTGGCGAAGGACCTCTGCAACTGGTCTCTGTCGCCGGTGGCTATCGTTTGCAGATTCATCCGCGTCACAATGCCCTTCTGGTGCGCCTTCACGTGGAGGCACCACGACCTTTATCCAAGGCAACGCTGGAGACCTTGGCCGTGATTGCCTATCAGCAGCCGATAACCCGTCCGGAAATCGAGCACTGGCGGGGGGTTGCAGTGAGTGCGCAGATCATGCAGCAGCTTCAGGAGCGAGGCTGGATAATGGTCGCCGGGCACCGGGATACTCCGGGACGACCTGCACTTTGGGTGACAACACCGGATTTCCTGGCGCATTTTTCGCTGCCTTCGTTGGAAGCATTGCCAAAGGTCATGGCGGCGGAGAGACTTGATGAAATATGAAAAGCGTAACAGAACGAAACATGATAAAAAAGATGATGGGAAAGTTATATCAATCTGGTTGGACGAATTTTGGGTGTACTATAATATCCAAAACAGAGTTTGAAATTGGGCTCGGTAAGCGGAGAAGGGTGTTGTGGCTTACCTTGAATCTGACGCAGCAAGTTACGTGAGGAGCAAACAATGGCACATGTCATAATTTTGGGCGCAGGCACAGGCGGGATGCCGGCCGCCTACGAAATGAAAGAAGCTCTGGGTTCCGGGCATGAGGTGACGCTGATCAACGCCAATGATTATTTCCAGTTCGTGCCGTCCAACCCGTGGGTGGGTGTAGGCTGGAAGGAGCGCGACGACATCGCGTTTCCGATCAGACCTTATGTGGAACGCAAAGGGATACATTTCATTCCGCAGTCCGCCGAGCACATTGATGCCGAAGCGCAGAATATTACCCTCGCCGATGGTAGCAAGGTTCATTACGACTATCTGCTGATTACTACCGGTCCGAAGCTGGCTTTTGAGAATGTGCCAGGTTCTAACCCGCATGAAGGCCCGGTGCAGTCCATTTGTACGGTGGATCATGCAGAGAAGGCCTTTGCTGAATATCAGGCATTGTTACGCGAGCCAGGCCCTATCGTTATGGGCGCTATGGCGGGCGCCAGTTGCTTTGGGCCCGCTTACGAATATGCCATGATTGTTGCCTCTGATCTCAAAAAGCGCGGCATGCGCGATAAGATTCCATCCTTCACCTTTATCACGAGTGAGCCTTACATTGGTCATCTGGGCATTCAGGGGGTGGGTGATTCTACGGGTATCCTGACCAAGGGACTCAAAGAAGAGGGTATTGAGGCCTACACCAATTGTAAGGTCACTAAAGTCGAAGACAACAAAATGTATGTGACCCAAGTGGATGAAAAGGGCGAAACTGTCAAAGAGATGGTTCTGCCAGTCAAGTTCGGCATGATGATCCCGGCCTTCAAAGGCGTGCCTGCCGTGGCAGGTGTCGAGGGATTGTGCAATCCCGGCGGTTTTGTTCTGGTGGACGAACACCAGCGTAGCAAGAAGTATGCGAACATTTTTGCGGCGGGTATCGCTATCGCGATTCCGCCGGTGGAAGTAACCCCGGTGCCGACCGGCGCGCCCAAGACCGGTTATATGATCGAGTCCATGGTGTCGGCGGCGGTACATAATATCAAGGCGGATTTGGAAGGCCGTAAGGGTGAGCAGACCATGGGCACCTGGAACGCGGTGTGTTTTGCCGACATGGGTGATCGCGGTGCGGCGTTTATTGCCTTGCCTCAGTTGCGACCCCGTAAGGTCGACATCTTTGCCTATGGCCGCTGGGTACATCTGGCCAAGGTGGCCTTTGAGAAGTACTTCATCCGCAAGATGAAGATAGGTGTCTCCGAGCCTTTTTATGAGAAGGTGCTGTTTAAGATGATGGGTATCACCCGTCTTAAGGAGGACGAGACCCATCGCAAGGTATCCTGATCATCGCATTGGTCAGCGAAAATTGCCCCGCCTTTGTGCGGGGTATGTTTTTTTGTAGGTGCGGGAGCGTGGACGGGATATGATCCGGGGAGTATTTGCCGCAGCTTGTGTAGGTTTTGGAGAAACATGGACGAAAAATTGCAGAAGGTACTCGCTCGTTTTGGCCTGGGGTCCCGCCGCCTGATGGAGGAGTGGATCGCGGCAGGGCGCGTGGTGGTGAATGGCCAGCCCGCCAAACTGGGGGATCGGGTGACGGCACAGGACAAAATTACCGTTGACGGGGAGGCATTGCGGATTCCCTCCTGGGTGCGTCCGCGTCTGCGCGTGCTGCGCTATCACAAGCCGGCGGGGGAGCTCACTACCCGTAGTGACCCCGAGGGCCGGCCCACGGTTTTTGATCGCTTGCCGCGGTTGCGCGGTAGCCGCTGGATTGCGGTCGGGCGTCTCGACTACAACACCGAGGGCTTGTTACTGCTGACGAATGACGGCGATCTCGCCAACGCACTGATGCATCCGCGCGCGGGCATCGAACGGGAATATGCCGTCCGGGTGATGGGGGTGGTGAGTCCGGAGCAGCAGACCAGCCTGTTGCAGGGTGTGGCGCTGGAAGATGGTGAGGCGCGTTTTACGACCGTGCAGGAAGCCGGTGGTGAGGGCCTCAATCACTGGTATCACGTCACTCTGGCCGAGGGGCGTAATCGCGAAGTGCGACGACTCTTCGAGGCCGTCGGCCTGACCGTGAGTCGCCTGATCCGGGTGCGCTACGGGGTGGTGGAAATGCCGCGTTTGCTCAAGACCGGTTACTTTGACGAATTGCCCGACGAAGAGCGCGAAGCCTTGCTCGCCAGCGTGCAGTGGGTCAATCCTGCTACGCCACCTCCTGACAAAGCGGGACGAGGGACAGATGTGTCCGAACCGCGAAAAAATAACGGTCGGCGAGAAACCCGACAGGGGGCATCGCGTGGCCGAACGGGGCAGGGACGTCGGGTGGTCCGGGATTAGAGCCTGTCGATGCCGGAGGAAAATGGCTGGTTAGCCGTATTCAGGACGCTGCAAGAGGCCTTCGGCCCGCAGGAGTGGTGGCCCGCGCAGTCGCCCTTTGAGGTCATGGTGGGCGCGATCCTGACCCAGAATACCGCTTGGCGCAATGTCGAAAAGGCGATTGCCAATCTGCGGGCGGCGGATGCGCTGAGCGTGGCGGCCATCCTCACACTGCCCGAAGGTGACCTGGCTGAACTGCTCCGGCCATCCGGATTTTATCGGATAAAGACTAGACGCCTGCTGGCCTTGTGCCGGTTTCTGGAGGCGCAGGGTGTGGGCGCGGTGCCGGAACAGCTCGCCCGGCAGGCGACCGTTCCGGCGCTACGGCAAGACTTGCTGGCAGTCCACGGTGTTGGTGAGGAAACCGCAGATTCCATTCTGCTCTATGCCCTGGATCTGCCGGTTATGGTGGTGGACACTTACACCCGCCGGATTGGTGGTCGCGTGGGTCTGTTAGGCGATCATCTGTCCTATACCGAGGTGCAGGCTGCCATCGAGGCGGAACTGGAGCCGGGCGACGCAGCGGTACGAAATGCGCTGCATGCCCTGCTGGTCTCTTTGGGCAAGGACTACTGTCGGCCTCGTCCGCGCTGTGATACCTGTCCGCTCAATACGCGTTGCGCTTATGCGGCAGGGCGATGCCGCCCTCGCCAACCAGAACAGCCATAGCATTCATCTGGCTGAGTTCATATCCTTTTGACGAGCTTGATGATGCTCAGCAGGATGACCGCGCCGATGAAAGCCACAATGATGGCGCTGATAATACCCGCCCCGAAAAGACCGGCCAGGCCGAAGAAGATGAGTACGAAGCCACCGATGAACGCGCCGATGATACCAACGATGATATCTCCGATGATCCCAAAGCCGCGTCCCTTGATCAGTAGTCCCGCCAGCCAGCCCGCAATGCCGCCAATGATGAGGAAGGTGATGATGCTCAGGAGAGTCATGGTGGAGGGTCCTGTGATGGGTTTGAATATTCACCTTAGCAAAGTATGGCGGTGATCTCTACTTCGGCAGGCGATCCGGCATAAACGGCATACTTCACATTTGGATAATACCCAGGTTCCGCGCGCAACTGCCGTGACAGGTTCTATAATGAACGAAGGGTAGATCAACGGGAGGTGAGGCATGGTGGGGTCAGAACGGTCCGTTCACATCTCGGCAGAAGGGATTAGCCTGGAAGGCATCTGGGCGATTCCCGAAAATGCCCTCGGTCTGGTGCTCTTCGCCCACGGCAGCGGCAGCAGCCGCCTGAGCCCCAGGAACAATTACGTGGCGCAGATACTGCGTGACGGCGGTATTGGTACCTTGCTCTTTGATCTGCTGAGTGAAGAGGAGGACAGGGTCTACGCCACCCGCTTCGACATCGGCCTGCTGAGCGAGCGCCTGGCGTTAGCCACCCGTTGGACACAGCGACAGCCGGGGGCGGCGGGCCTGCCCCTGGGTTATTTCGGCGCCAGCACCGGCGCTGCGGCGGCCCTGCGCGCCGCCGCCCAGTTTGGTGACGCTATCGCTGCGGTGGTTTCCCGCGGCGGGCGACCCGATCTCACCGGTCCCGCCATCACCCAGGTAAAAGCGCCCACCCTCCTTATCGTCGGCGGCTTAGACGATGTGGTGATTGGTCTGAATGAGCAGGCTTTCGCCGCCTTGCGGGCGGAGAAGGAACTGGCCATTGTCCCCGGCGCCACCCATCTCTTTGAGGAACGAGGGACGCTGGAAGCGGCGGCCCGCCTGGCCCTGG
>JAKAFG010000281.1 GCA_021818125.1 Pseudomonadota bacterium
CGCCCGGCGTCTGGCGCAACTCGCCAATGCCCCCTTCATCAAGGTAGAAGCCACCAAATTCACCGAGGTGGGCTATGTGGGCAAGGATGTGGAATCCATCATCCGCGATCTGACCGAAACCGCCGTCGACATGATCCGCAGCGAACGGCAGGTCGCGCTGCGCCAGCGCGCCGAGGAATTGGCCGAGGAGCGGATTCTCGACATCCTCATTCCCGGTCCGCGCGACAGCAGCGTACCGCGCAGCGACGAGGGCACTCGCCAGAAGTTCCGCAAAATGCTGCGCGAAGGCAAGCTGGATGCGCAGGAAATCGAGATCGAGGTGAGCGCCCCCAAGGGCGGGGTGGAGATCATGGCCCCGGCGGGTATGGAGGAGATGACCAACCAGCTCCGCGAGATGTTCTCCAACATGGCGCCAGGGAAGACCAGCACACGACGCGTCACCGTGAGCGAAGCGCAGCGTCTGTTGACGGACGATGAAGCCGCCAAGCTGGTCAATGAAGAGGAAGTTCGCGCCCTGGCACTGGAACGGGTACAGTCCGGCGGCATAGTCTTCATCGACGAAATCGACAAGGTGGCGGTACGCTCCGGCACTCAGCAGGGCTCGGATGTCTCCCGGGAAGGAGTACAACGCGATCTTCTGCCGCTGGTGGAGGGCTCCAATGTGAGCACCCGTTACGGCGTGGTGAAGACCGACCATATCCTCTTCATCGCCTCCGGCGCCTTCCACCTCAGCAAGCCCTCCGATCTGATCCCGGAACTGCAGGGTCGCCTGCCTATCCGCGTGGAGCTGGAGGCCCTGAGTGCGGCGGATCTGGTGCGGATACTGCAGGAGCCGGAGAATGCGCTGGTCCGGCAATACGGTGCGTTGCTGGCCAGCGACGGGCTGGCTTTACACTTTACCCAGGATGGCGTGCAGCGTATCGCCGAAATTGCCCAGCAGGTGAATGAACGGGTGGAGAACATCGGCGCCCGGCGCCTGCATACGGTCATGGAGCGGCTGCTGGAGGATGTGGCTTTTGTCGCACCGGACAACAGCACTACGGCCCTGGAGGTCAACGCTGCCTATGTGGACAGCCGTCTGAAAGATCTGGCGCAGGACGAGGATTTGTCTCGTTATATTTTGTGATGGGGTAACTGCACAGCGGGGTCAGGGCTTGATGTAGAGGGCGCCCGCCTCCTGGGCATCCGCAATGGCGATGATCCCGGCGGCAACCAGTTGGCTGCCCGCCGGGCGGTCATCCAGATCCAAGCCAAGATTATGCAGGCTGTTCTCACAAAAATCGATCCGCACTCCGGCGCTGATGCGCTCTTCAATCTCGCGCCGCCAGTGGCCCTTCGCCCAGAGGGACACGGGCGCCTGACCGTTCGCGATGACCCGCAGGCTTCGCTCCGGAGCCGCTGCCTGCGCATTACGCAGATTGGCCAGCAGATTAGGCCAGCGCCCGGCATCGTCAACGTGAAAAAGCAGCACGGCGCTCAAGCTACCGCCGCCGTCATTAACATCTGTTGACGCAACTTGCCCATACTGTTTTTTTCCAGTTGCCGCACCCGTTCTGCCGAAACACCCAGTTCATCGCCCAACACCTGCAAGGTCTTGGGGTCGTCGCTCAACCAGCGGTTTTCGATGATGTAGCGATCCCTCTGGGGCAGGGCCGACAACGCCGTACGCAGGGCCTTATGCTGGTGCTGATCCCAGTCCCGCTCCACCAGTTGCTCTATGGGCGACCCGGCGGGATCCGCCAGATCCAGGACACGCCCGCCCTCCCGTTCTTCATCCGGTTCGAGGTTGAGCGAGTAGTCGTAACCGGACATCCGCCCTTCCATCTCCAGTACCTGGGCCTGGGTAACGCCCAGGTCGTCGGCAATGGCGGTGCTCTCCTCACCGCTCATCCAGCCGGTATGGCTGCGGCTGGAACGGAGGTTGAAGAACAGTTTGCGTTGCGCCTTAGTGGTGGCCACCTTGACAATACGCCAGTTGCGCAGGATGAATTCGTGAATCTCCGCCTTGATCCAATGCACGGCAAAGGAGACCAGACGTACGCCATGATCCGGGTCGTAGCGCTTCACGGCCTTCATCAGGCCGATATTGCCTTCCTGAATCAGGTCGGCTTCCTGCAATCCATATCCCCGATAACCCCGCGCCACCCGCACCACAAAACGCAGGTGGCTGAGCACCAGATCCTTGGCCGCATCCACGTCGCCGTGATCGCGCAGGCGCTGGGCCAGGTCACGTTCTTCTTCCGGCCGCAGCAGCGGTTGGGCGTTCACAAAACGCAGATATCCCGCCAGCCCGTCGGGGCTGACCAAATCTCTACTGGCTATCGCAAGTTCTTTCATGGCAATCCTCATGCACCGTTCCGCGTACTTGGACTCTGAACCCGGCTGCACGTTCCGTCTGGTGGATTCTGATTCATGACACATCACCCGCAGCATATGGAGCCACCGGCCCGCCCTTTCCAGGATGGACCGCAAAAATCCGCCCCTCAGGAAAAAGTATGGTCGAGGTGCCGGCCAACTGCAAGGCGTGATCCCAGCCAGCCGAGAAGCGCACTGGCTGCGATGAGAACAAGGCCCTGTCCGGAGCTCAGACCCAGCAAATGAAAGCGCGTACCGTAGAGTTCCGCCAATCGTTCCACAGGCCCCTGCAAGACCGATATCGT
>JAKAFG010000282.1 GCA_021818125.1 Pseudomonadota bacterium
TTGACCTTGGGCATTCGCACCGCCTGTTCTGCGATGTTGTTGGTGAAGGGCACCTCCGGATCCGAGAGGAAACGCAGGACATCTTTCGCGATAGCCGCGCAGGCGTCGCAACAGGTTGGTCGGGGTGGATTGCCCCCGATGTGCCGTGCCATCTTTACGCTTCTTGATCGGGTGGATCGTGTCGCCTTGGGCCAGTATCGCGGTGTAGTCCGCGTTGATTTGAGCCATCCGGTCATCGCTGAGCGGTCCATCGGCCACATCCCGATGAGCGGCAACGAGCAGGTCGATCATGTTCTTCGCCCAGCGTTGGCCGTACTGTTCGTGGACCAGCGCCAGCTCCCGCAGGTGATGCGCATTGCACAGGCCGTGGCGGCAGTCATATTTCCGGTAGGGTGCCCAGCCATCATGAATGGCGGTCCCCTGGAATCCGGGCAGAATGCCGAAAGCGTCGAAAGCCTCCTGGCCACGGTGGCCAGGGTCTGCGTCGCGGCTGTGTGCAGCCAGTAGAGTTTGCCCGCGACCCGCTACCAGTCTCATCGGAATGGGCCACGCGGGCGTCCCGGACGGCATCCGCAATGCGCGCGACGGTAGGGGCCAGATTACCGGCTGCGGTGTGAATCATCCTGACCACGGCACCCGGCGACAGGGCGACCCCACAGGTATCCCGCATGATCCGGGCGGTGCGCAGGATCGGCAGCATGTGGTGCTGGGTAAGATAGACGACAGTGGCTTGTACGCGTGGGCCATATTGCGTGGTAGCCGTGATGGCTTCCGGAAAGTCGCTCCGGTGCACCTTGTCGCAGGTGCAGCGTGCTTCCAGGGGGTTAATGGTCGCTATGCTGCACCTATGATTCGTAGCTGAGTGCAGCATTTAATCAAGTTAGCCGTACTGCATTGACTATCTTGTTGTTTTATTTGGCGTCCCCATGGGGGTTCGAACCCCAGTTACCGCCGTGAAAGGGCGGTGTCCTAGGCCACTAGACGATGGGGACCTGGACAGCGCTGAGAATCCTACACAGAACGGGCGCATGGGGCAAGTGTTGTTTTGCGGAGTTTGCGGATGCACGCGCGTAGCCCGGTGGGGCCTCTTCAGGTAGACTAAGTCTCTCGCAATTCAAAAATCCAGGATGAAAGGACCTATGGACGAACAAGAAGCAGTTTTTATGATCGAGCGCATTTACGTGAAGGACATCTCCTTTGAGTCGCCCAACGCGCCGCTGAGTTTTGTGCAGACCGAGGCGCCGACAGTGGATGTCGGTCTGAACACCACCAGCAATGCGGCGGAAGGCATGGATGGCCTTACCGAAGTGACGCTGACCGTGACGGTCAAGGCCAAGGCGGGCGAAAGCACCTACTTTGCGGTGGAGGTCCAGCAGTCTGGTTTGTTCCGCATGCAGAATATTCCGGAGGAGCACCTGCCCGCCCTGGTCGCCGTGCACTGCCCGACGATACTGTTCCCCTATGCGCGGGAAGTGGTGGCAGATATGGTGGGCCGCGGCGGTTTCCAGCCTCTGCATCTGCATCCGGTCAATTTCGAGGCCCTGTATCAGCAGGCACAGGCCCAGCAACAGAACTACACGACGCAATAAGCCATGCGTTGGGCGGTGCTGGGGGCCGGTCACTGGGGGACAGCCCTGGCGGTTTATCTGCTCCGGCAGGGGCATACCGTGCAGCTCTGGGGGCGGTGCGCCGAGCGTCTGCCTTGCCAGCCCGGCCGCGCGGATCTGTTTCCCATATTCCCGCAGTGCGCGCGGCCCGAAGGACTGCGCTGTACTGTGGACCTCACCGCCGCGGTACGAGACAGTGAGGGTATAGTGCTTGCCATACCCAGCCATGCCTTGCGCGGTCTGATGACGAATCTGCGCTCCCGCCTGTCACCCGCTACGTTGCTGGTCCTCGCCAGTAAAGGGCTGGAGATGCAGACGGCTTTGCGCCTTGATCAGGTATTGCAGGAAACCGTGCCGGATGCGCCGCTGGTGGTGCTCTCCGGTCCGAGTTTTGCCCATGACCTGATCCTGGGAAAACCATTGGCAATGACGGCGGCGTCCACCGATCTGGCCCATGCTCAGCGGGTGGCCGAGGCCTTTGGCAGTGCGCAGATGCGGGTCTACACCAGTGATGATGTGGCGGGGGTCTGTCTGGGGGGGGCGATCAAAAATGTGCTGGCGATTGCTGCTGGCATTTCTGATGGATTGGGGAATGGCGACAGTGCGCGTGCCGCACTCATCACCCGCGGGATGGCAGAATTGCATCGCCTGGGAACGGCGCTGGGGGGGCGAACCGAGACCTTCATGGGCCTGGCCGGTGCCGGTGACTTGATCCTCACCGCGAGCAGCGACTTGTCGCGGAACCGCCGGGTGGGAATAGGCCTGGGCCGCGGCTTGAGTCTGGAAGCGGTGCTGCGCGAGATTGGCGAAGAGGCTGAGGGCGTGCGTACGGCGCAAGCCTTATTCCAGCTTGCACAGCGTCTGGGCGTGGATATGCCGATCACCGAGCAGGTATATCGCGTGCTTTTTGAGGGCACGGCGCCGCGCGCTGCGAGCGATGTGCTGATGCGCCGCGCCCTGCGTTCCGAATTGCACATGCCGTCCGATGTCACGCTTTCCTCTGGTGAGTCGTGAGGAGCCTGCGCAGGGTGGGGTGGTCATGGGTC
>JAKAFG010000038.1 GCA_021818125.1 Pseudomonadota bacterium
TTCTTCGTTGAGCAGGCTGCGGTCCATGAGCTGCCCGGTATCGGGGTCACGGAACTCCGTATCCTGTAGCCAGAAATCGGCATACTGGATGTAGCGATCAAAGAGATTCTGGCCGTAATCGCCGTAACTCTCCAGATAGGCCTTCTGGATTTCCAGGCCAAGGAACTCGGCATAACGGGGGGCCAGCTCGGTCTTCAGGAAGGCGAGATAGCGGGACTCCATTTCCGCCGGGAACTGCTCGGCACGGACCTGAGTTTCCAGCACATGCAGGAGATGCACCGGGTTGGCCGCCACCTCATCGCTGTCGAAGTTGAAGGTACGGGACAGGATCTTGTAGGCGAAGCGGGTGGAAATGCCGTCCATGCCCTCGTCCACACCGGCCGCATCACGGTATTCCTGCAGACTTTTGGCCTTGGGGTCCTTGTCCTTGAGGGACTTGCCGTCATAGACCTCCATCTTCGACCACAAGCTGCTGTTGCCCGGCTCCTTGAGGCGGCTGAGGACAGAGAAGCGGGCCAGCATGTCCATGGTATCGGGGGCACAGGGAGCGGCGTTGAGGGCACTGCTTTCGAGGAGCTTGTGGTAGATCTGCGTCTCTTCCGTGACGCGCAGGCAATAGGGCACCTTGACGATGTAGACACGGTCGAGGAAAGCCTCGTTGCGCTTGTTATTGCGGAAGGCGGACCACTCCGATTCATTGCTGTGGGCCAGGATGATGCCCTGGAAGGGCATGGCGCCGAAACCTTCAGTACCGTTGTAGGTGCCCTCCTGGGTGGCCGTCAGCAAGGGGTGGAGCATCTTGATGGGCGCCTTGAACATCTCGACAAACTCCAGCACACCCTGGGTGGCGACGTTGAGGCCGCCCGCATAGGAATAGGCGTCGGGATCGTCCTGGGAGAAGTCTTCCAGCTTGCGGATGTCCACCTTGCCGACGAGGCTGGAGATATCCTGATTGTTCTCGTCGCCCGGCTCCACCTTGGTGATGCCGATCTGGTGCAACTGGGACGGCATCAGACGGTGGACGGCGAATTTACGGATGTCACCGCCGAACTCGCGCAGCCGTTTGGCCGCCCAGGGGGACATCACGCCATTGAGGGCGCGGCGGGGGATGCCGAAGCGATCCTCCAATACCGGACCATCTTCATTCCGATCGAAGAGCCCCAGCGGCGACTCGAAGAGCGGCGATACCTTGCCATGAGCGGCGAGGCAGTAGATGGGGTATTGCTCCATCAGGCTCTTCAGACGTTCCGCCAGAGAGGATTTGGCCGCCCCCACCGGGCCGAGCAGATAGAGAATCTGCTTGCGCTCTTCCAAGCCCTGTGCCGCGTGGCGGAAATAGGCGACGAGGTTTTCTACGACATCTTCAATACCGTAGAAGTCCTTGAAGGCGGGGTAGGTGAGCAGCTTGCGGTTCATGAAAATACGTGACAGCCGGGGATCTGCCTGGGTGTCCAGCACCTGCGGCTCGCCAACGGCTGCCAGCATCCGCTCGGCGGCAGTGGCATAAGCCATGGGCTCACGCGCGCAGAGATCAAGATAGGCATCAATGGAAAAGGTGACTTCCTGCTGTTGCAGAAAACGCTCCTGGTAACGGTCGAATAACGCCATTTGCCACTCCTTGCGGCACTGCCGCGTTTGCAAGATGCACCGTGAAACTAGCATTTCTTGTGCCAGTTTGGCATTTGCGGCTCCAGCCGTCTGCCGTTTTGCGATGGGGGATGACGAGAGGGATCGCCACGAACCCGGAGCGCTGGAATGGTGCGTCCGTCGCACAAGTATGGTGCAGAATCTTGGATGGCGCCAGTGCAACGAAGACGCCCTACCCCTCTGGTTTGACGGGTGGCGCGGGGATGGCGCTGTTTGTTAACGGGCTGTTTTTACGGGATGTATAGAAATTAAATCGGCTTGCGAACAAAAAAAGGGCGGGAGGACCGCCCTGGAAGCCACTTGAGGAGGAGTGATCACATAACCATGATCAGTGTTTATGCAGCAGGAAGTGTGCCAGTTTCTCGATGTACTGCTGCGCCGTCGCGTAGATGTCTTAAAAGGACTCACTTCGGCCCGACGTGGCACATCCTTTGCTCTGTTAGTGGGCGCCCATTCCCGGCGTATTTCCGGCCTTCGACCCGACAGGTGACCACCTATGAATCGCTTCGAGCATTTTCGTGAAGTGCGCAAAGATCTTGCAGCCCTACTGGGGGGAGTGGTCGATGCGCTAGCCAGTCCGCTGCTTTTACAGCAGGGCTGTGAGGCACAACGACAAAAACTGGCTTGCCTCATTGCCCGGCATCCTTTCCTGGACCTTTGCTATCTGCTCGATGCAGAGGGCTTGCAGCTTGGCGATAACGTCGCTGCCTCCCGGCGGCGGGGTACGCAGGGCGGGGACGGCGTGGATCGCAGCCACCGGCCGTATTACCGGCTGACGCTGGAGGCGAATAGCCCGGTACTCACCGAACCTTATCTTTCTTCTGCCAATGGCCATATTTGTGTGACTGCCGCCGCACCGATTCGTGATGAAAGTGGCAAACTGCTGGGTATGGTGGTAGCGGATAGTGAGTTGGATCGCGCCCTTGCGCTGTTGGAAGAGGACGATATTCGCCGCAGTTTTGAACCCTATTTTAAGGTTTTCTACATTTTGTTTTCATTGGGATTGCTGGCGGTGAGCATGGCTTTGGGGTTGCACGCGGTGCTGTCGCTGGGGCCGGTATGGTCCGCAGCAGCTTCTCCGGGAGACTTTGCTGCCCCTTTTCAGGCAACCATTCTCTTTACGCTGGCATTGGCGGTATTCGATTTGGCGAAGACCATTTTTGAAGAGGAGGTGCTGCTCCGCAAAGATATTCGTCGCCACAGCACCACCCGGCGCACCCTGACCCG
This sequence comes from Pseudomonadota bacterium, assembly GCA_021818125.1. Lineage (GTDB taxonomy): Bacteria > Pseudomonadota > Gammaproteobacteria > Acidithiobacillales > Acidithiobacillaceae > Acidithiobacillus. The sequence goes on from JAKAFG010000038.1 coordinate 2,875, forward strand.
CTTTATCGCCGCCATATTGATTGCGGTGTCTATTGAAGGGTTGATGCTGGTTTTCAAATTCGCCCTGGATGCCCCGCAACATTTGTGGCTGGCGGTGGTGTTGTTGCTTGCCGCCGCCGCCCTGATGGTCGCACTGGGTGTCTATGTGTATCTCGGCGCAAGGGCAGAGGTTCTGCTCTTACAGCACAAGGATCAGCGCCAGGAAGAAAGCTGAGGCACCTTCCCGTGCGGATGGTACCGCCCCTCAGATTGGCGCGGCGGGGCGGGCTAGGCGCAGATCCAGGGTGTGGGGATAATCCGGCTGATCTTCCGCATAAGGCGGTAGCCAGATGTGTTCACCACTGCCGGTGGGCACGAAGAGGCTCTCGCTGGGACCCGACATGATCGCATCCGGCTGCGGACCCTGACTGTGCCCGGTGGTGGTGAAACGGCTCTGGCGCCGCGCCTCCGCTTCCCAGGCGTTGACCGGAAAGACCTCTGAATTACGTCCACCGGGATGCATGACATGGTAGGTGCAGCCGCCCACGCTACGCCCGTTCCAAGTGTCGATCAGATCAAAAGTCAGTGGCGTATGTACCGGAATGGTGGGGTGCAGCGCGGACGGCGGCTGCCAGGCGCGATAGCGTACCCCGGCCACCTGCTCATCATGGGCGCGGGTGGCCCGCAGCGGCACCCACCGTCCGTTGCAGGCGAGCACATGGCGCCCCGGGGTCATACCGGTCACCCGCACCTGCAGCCGTTCAATCGAGGAATCCACGTAGCGCGCCGTGCCGCTGCCCGACATCTCTTCGCCGAGAACATGCCAGGGTTCGATGGCGGCACGCAGTTCGATGTCGATCTCGCCGACCCGGACATGACCGTGCTGCGGAAAGCGGAACTCAGAGAAGGGCGCCAGCCATTCCAGATCGAAGGCAATGCCGTGTTCCTGCAGGTCCGCGCAAACGTCGCGGAGATCCTCCCAGACGTAATGGGGCAGCATGAAACGGTCATGCAGCGTGGTCCCCCAGCGCACCAGTTCATGGCGATAGGGGTCTTCCCAGAAACGCAGCAAGAGGCTGCGCACCAGCAGTTGCTGCACCAGACTCATGCGCGCGTGGGGCGGCATCTCGAAGGCGCGCAGTTCCACCAGCCCCTGTCGGCCGGCGGACCCGGCCGGCGAATAGAGCTTGTCGATACAAATCTCGGCGCGGTGGGTGTTGCCGGTAATGTCCACCAGCAGATTGCGGAAGAGGCGGTCCACCAGCCACGGCTGGGGCACGGTACCGGGTGGCACTTGGGCAAAAGCGATCTCCAGCTCGTAAAGGGCCTCATGGCGCGCCTCATCCACTCGCGGTGATTGACTGGTGGGGCCGATAAACATGCCGCTGAAAAAATAAGACAGGGCCGGGTGATGCTGCCAGTAGGTGATCAGGCTCTGCAGCAGATCGGGGCGGCGCAAAAAGGGACTGTCGCCGGGGGTGGCGCCGCCGAGCGTCAGGTGATTGCCGCCGCCGGTGCCGGTATGGCGCCCATCCAGCATGAATTTTTCGGCGGTCAGCCGGCAGGCGTGGGCATCGTCATAGATGGCCGTGGTCTTTTCCACCATCTCCTGCCAGTGCGTGGAAGGATGGATATTGACCTCGATGACCCCAGGGTCGGGGGTGACGAGCAGCTTCTCCACCCGTGGATCGCTGGGCGGCGCATAACCCTCGATGACCACCGGCATATTGAGTTCGGTGGCGCTGTGTTCGACCGCGCTGAGCAGGTACAGATAGTGTTCCGTCACCTGCAAGGGCGGGAAGAAGCAGTACAGGCAGCCTTTGCGGATTTCCAGGGTGACTGCGGTATGGGGGATCTCCTCCCAGAGTTGCCGGTCCGCCGTGGGTGATGGCGGCGCTTCGGGGACGTGGCTGTAGCGCGCGGCGATCTCGCCGTGGATATCCGGCAATGGCGGCATCGGCGCGAAGGGGTCACTCTCCGGCTGCCATTTTTTATGGGCTTCGACGACCCAGGGCAGGCTGTCGAGGGGCAGGCGCATGCCCAGCGGGGAGTCGCCGGGCAGCAGAACCAGCCGCCCGCCCCGGAAACTCCAGGGCGCCGAGTACCAGCGCTGCTGGCGCCATTCCCAGGCGAGGGGAAGCACCCAACCCACCGGGTGGTCGAGTCCGGCCTGCAATTTGCCGATCAGCGCCTGGCGTTCCAGCGGGTCATCTAAGCGATGGGTGCTGAGATCAATATTAACCGGGGTGCGGCCTTCCTGATGCAGGATATGCCAGGCATCTTCGTAAGCGGGCAGCAGGCGGTTGCTGTCGAGCTGCAGGTGGCGGGTCAGGGCGCAAGCGAAGTTGTGGACATCATCCACCTGCCAGCCGTAGTCGTGCAGTGGATCGGCGAGCAGCCGGGGTTCGTGCCACAAGGGAATACCATCCTTGCGCCAGTAGAGGCCGAGTGCCCAGCGCGGCAGGGGCTCGCCGGGGTACCATTTGCCTTCACCGGTATGCCGCAGCGCGCCCGGCGCGAAGCGCGCGCCGAGGCGCTGCGCCAGCTTCTCGGCGCGTTCCCGCTTGCGGTCGCCGAGGGCTTCATGATTCCATTCGGGGTCATCCACCCCTTCGCTGGCCACGAAGGTGGGCTCGCCGCCCATGGTGAGGCGCATGTCGGCGGCCTGCAGACGGATATCTACCGCGTTGCCCAAGGCCATGACGTGTGCCCATTGCGTATTGGTGTAGGGCTTGGTGACGCGCGGTGTCTCCGGCAGGCGGGTGACGGAGTTGGCGAAGTGAAACTCCACCTCGCAGGCGTCGGTGGCGCCGGTGATGGGGGCGGCGCTTTCATAATGCGGTGTGCAGGCCAGCGGGATGTGTCCCTCGCTGGCAAACAGTCCGGAGGTAGGATCGAGACCGATCCAGCCGGCGCCGGGAACATAAACCTCCACCCAGGCGTGGAGATCGGTGAAATCGCTGGCTGGACCTGACGGTCCATCCAGTGGTGCCTGATCAGCCACCAGTTGCACCAGATAGCCGGACACGAAGCGGGCGGCGAGACCCATGTGGCGGAGTACCTGCACCAGCAGCCAGGCGGTGTCGCGACAGGAGCCGCTGGCTTTTTGCAGGGTTTCTTCCGGGGTTTGTACCCCGACCTCCATGCGCAGGGTATAGCCGATGTGCCCCTGCAGTCGCTGGTTAACGGCAACGAGGAAGTCCACGGTGCGCTGACGACGGCGCTTGATGTCGAGCAGAAAGCGCTGCATTAACAGGCCTGCCTCCTCCCGCTCCAGATAGGGAGCCAGTTCTTTGCGGAGGGCGGGGTCGTAATGGAAGGGCCAGTGTTCTGCCGCAGGCTCTATAAAGAAATCAAAGGGATCTATCACTGTCAGGTCGGCGATGACCTCCACATCCACTTTAAGCGACTTTGCGCGTTCCGGAAAAACGAGGCGCCCCTGGTAATTGCCGAAAGGGTCCTGTTGCCAGTTGAGGAAGTGCCTGGCCGGTTCGACGTTGAGCGAGTAGGCGAGGATCGGCGTCCGGCAATGGGGCGCCGGGCGCAGGCGCAGCACATGGGGGTGGATCTGCACCAGGCGATCAAAGTCATACTCGGTCTGGTGGCGCAGGACGACATGGATACCCATGATGATTCCCTCTGGAGGTGAAGTGGGTGTGGCGTTTTCCGTCAGGCTTGTACGGCGCTCAAGTGCAGTCCCTTGGGCATGCCATCGAAACCCGAAGCATCACGGGCGAAGTAGGTGCCTTGAATAGTGCGGTGGACCATGGCCAGATCTTTCTGCGCCTGATCGAGGTATTCGTGCAGCAGGTCCGGGCGCAGGTTGGCGAGCTTCAGGACATCCAGACGCCGCCGCGCCCGGCGCACCGCCTCGGAAGGGATGCCCGTGTTGGGCAGGTGGGCCAGCGCCACCTCCATCTCGCCCAGGCAATATTTCATGCTGCGCGGGAACTTACCGTCCTTGAGCAGATAGTCCACCACCTGATTGCTGCGCACCTGCACAGAAACATGGCGACGGTACATTTCAAAGGCGCTCAGTGCCCGCAATACGCCCAGCCAGAGGCTGGTCCCGCTCGTTTTCTGCAGGCCCTGATCCTGAGGCAGGATCACAGCGCTGGTCACGTCAACAATGCGCGTGGTCATGTCGGCGCGTTCCATGTTGCGGCCCAGCTTGATGAACTGGTACACATTGTCCTGGCTCATGCTGCTGATGAGCAGGCCCACTAGGGCGTGGCGTCGGGCAATAACCTCGCTGAGAAAGGCATAACGCGCATGACGGCTGTCCGAGCTAGCACCAGCATGTTCGCGGACAAAGAGGAAGAGGGTGTTCAGACGCTCCCAGAACTCGGCGGGGAGCAGGTCGCGGAAGGTGCGGCAGTTCTCCCGGGCCTGGTGAATGGCGGCCATCACCGAGTTGGGGTTGCGCTCGTCGGCAATGAGAAATCGCATGATGCGGCCTTCCTCCGGCGTGCCGTAGTGCTCCGTGTAGAGTTCGGCGTCGCCCGTCACCTGCAAGAGAATGTCCCAGCCGAACTCGGCACCCTGGGGCAGGTCGAGCAGCAGCAGTGTGGTGGCATTGATCAGCCGGGCCATGTCTTCGGCCCGCTCCAGATAGCGGGCCATCCAGTACAGGTTTTCGGCTACTCGCGAAAGCATGGGGCCTCCTCATCGACAATCCAGGTGTCTTTGCTGCCGCCGCCCTGGGAGCTGTTCACCACCAGCGAGCCGGGTTGCATGGCCACCCGGGTCAGGCCGCCGGTGGTCACGTACATTTTGTCAGCCTGCAAAATAAAGGGGCGCAGATCCAGGTGACGGGGTTCCAGGTGATCGTCCACCAAAGTCGGCGCGGTGGAAAGATTCAGCGTGGGTTGGGCGATATAATTGCGCGGGTTGGCGATGATCCGTTCCGCGAAGCGTACCCGCTCTTCCGGCGTGGCGCGCGGTCCGATGAGCATGCCGTAACCACCCGACTCATTGGCCGGTTTGACCACCAGTTCGTCCAGGTGACCCAGCACGTAATCACGGTCCGCATCGCGCATGCAGAGGTAGGTCGGCACGTTGGGCAGGATGGGTTCGGCATCCAGATAGTAGCGGATGATCTCGGGAACGAAGGCGTACACCACCTTGTCATCGGCGACTCCGGCACCGGGGGCATTGGCGATGGCGACCGTGCCGCGTCGCCAGGCGCGCAGCAGCCCGGGAATACCGAGGGCGGAGTCGGGGAGAAAGATTTCGGGATCGAGATAATCATCATCGATGCGCCGGTAGATCACGTCCACCCGCTGTGGCCCGGAGATTGTCTTGAGATAAACGACATCGTCGTTGCCGACGAAAAAGTCCGCACCTTCCGCCAGATAGGCCCCCATCTGCTGCGCCAGATAACTATGCTCGAAGTAGGCCGAGTTATAGATGCCGGGGGTGAGCACCGCAACGACGGGTCGCTCCCCCTCGCGCGGGGACAGTGCCGCGAGCGTTTCGTAAAGCCGGTTGGGGTAGTCGTCCACCGGCAGGATAGTGGAGGACTTGAAGAGCTCTGGAAAAAGCCGCTTCATGATCTGCCGGTTCTCCAGCATGTAAGAGACGCCAGACGGAACCCGTAGATTATCTTCCAACACATAGACCGTGCCGTCGGCATCGCGCACCAGATCGCTGCCGCAGACGTGCGCCCAGACCCCCAAGGGCGGATGCACGCCCCGACAGGGGTCCCGGAAATTGCGGGAGCCGGCCAGTACTTCGGCGGGGAAAACGCCGTCGGCGACAATACGCTGCGCGTTATACAGGTCGTCGATAAAGAGGTTGAGGGCTTGTAAGCGCTGCTTGAGTCCCTCTTCGATGCGTACCCATTCCCGCCGTGACATAACGCGGGGAATGATGTCGAAGGGCCAGGCGCGATCGATATTGCCGGCCTCGCTATACACAGTGAAGGTAATGCCCATCGCGAGGATGGCGGCATCTGCGGCCTGCCGACGGGCGAGCAATTCGTTGCTGTCCAAGGTGCCGAGGTAATCAAACAGCGGGGCTGCGGCCAGGCGCGGAACGCCGCCCTCGCCTACCAGTTCATCGTAGGTACTCTGCTGCTGATAATGCTTGCTCAGCCAATCCATAAGCCTTTTCTCCTCTTGCGTGATACACGCGCACGCTTCTGAATATGGCGCTGAGGCGACGTCTTCGTCCGTATACTGGATCGGGCCGCTCTATGGTCATTAGAGAGGCGTCAGCAAAGCTTGTGCCAACTACTGGCAGGCGATCTCCGGTTTTTCCTGAACGCTGCAACAACGCTATTCTGATCGGTAAGTCTGGCCACCGGCTCTCGGGTCTTCTGTAGGCATTGGTCCGTGCATTTTGGCTGTGTCCTGAATTTGCGGCCTTTGTATCGGATCGTGCTTGAACAGAGAGAATTATTTGCACCATAATAGTGCATATTATTCATATTTGGTGCATAGACCGTTTCCCATATTTACCTGCATCCCTGGAATTTAGGCCGGCGGGGTGCCAGATGTTTCCCAGACAAAGCGCGGCAGATCATCCAGTGCCCGCAGCAACCCCTGACTCCAGCGCTCGCCGATGCTGCGGTAAAAAGGGTCTTCCTCGGACAGGCTCAGGTAACGCCCGGCCCGCAAGCTGTCGGTATGGTAAATGAGCAGTTCCACCGGCGGACCCACGGTGACGTTGCTGCGCATGGTGGAGTTCATGGAGACCAGTGCGCAGCGTGCCGCTGCCTCCAGAGACAGGTCGGGGCTGACGACGCGATCCAGAATCGGTTTGCCATATTTGATTTCGCCGATCTGCAGGAAGGGGTGATCTGACGACTCGTGGATGTAGTTGCCCTGCGGGTAAATCATATAGGTCGCCGGAGTATCTCCCTTGATCTGGCCGCCCAGGATGAAGGTCGCCTCAAAATTGGTGTTGGCGGTGTCGCGGTTGGCCTGGTTACGCTGCACCTCGGCGTTGATGAGGCCGACATAATCCGCCGCCTCCGCCATGCTGGTCAGATTGAGCAGATGGGTTTCGGCGTCCTGGTCTATATCTTGCTGCATCCGCTTGACCACGCCCTGAGTAGTCGCCAGATTGCCCGCTGAAAGCAGACAGAGAAAGCGGTCCCCGGGCCAGCAGAAGTTATGCATTTTAGAGTAGATGCTGACGTTGTCGGTGCCCGCGTTGGTACGCGAGTCGGAGCAGAAAATCAGGCCCTCTGCGACATGAGCGGTGAGGCAATAGGTCATGGAGTGTTCCTGTGAGCCCGGCGACATAGATTTATGATATTCGCTGAAAATGATGCCGTTGGGAAGGGTGGGTCCTGCTTGCTCCTTCGGCAGCGCTAGGCAACCCGTCAGGGATGCACTATTATGGTGCAACCAACGATAGGCCATCACGCAGTGATTGCTGGTCCGGTTTTTATGTGAAGAACTAAAATATGCCGGTGTGAAGGATGTTGCGTCCCTGATGAGTTGGTGCGCTTTTTGCTTGCTGAGCATAGAGCCTATTTGATCAGTCACAGAATCGGAGCTTGCATGGTGCGCCGCAAAAGAATAACCGCTCTGCCCACAGAGCATATGGTGCTGGATGCTCTGGAATCAGCCGTACTGATTCTGGGGGGTGATTATCATATCCGTTATATGAATCCTGCCGCCGAAAATCTGCTGCGCATCAGCCAGCATCAGGCGCTGGGACAGACCTTGTCGGCGCTTTGCAGCATTGTCGGTGAAGAACGCTTCGTCACACTTTTTGCTGATGCCGCCACGGCGAACACGGCCGTATTGCGCAGGGCCTTGTCTTTGGTGCTGAGTGAGGGTGGGAGTGCGGTAGTGGATTTGGTGGTGACACCTGCACCAACGGACGGTCTCATTATTGAAATGCGGCCAATGGAATTGCCGGCGCGTCATGCCGAGGAGGAGATGCAGGACCGCATTTACGGTGCCGCCCAGGAGATGCTGCGCGGCCTCGCCCACGAAATCAAAAACCCCCTCGGCGGCTTGCGCGGGGCCACGCAGCTTCTGGAGCGCGAACTACAGCGCCCCGAACTGAAGGATTACACCCGGGTCATCCTCCATGAGGTGGATCGCCTCCATCATCTGGTGGATCGCCTGCAGGGACCCCGCAGCCGCCCGGTTTTTGCCGAAGTGAATATCCATCAGGTGCTTGAACATGTGCGTCGGCTGCTGAACGCGGAATTGCCCACCGGCATTGCCGTGCGTTTCGATTATGATCCCTCTATCCCCGATATTTTGGCTGATCAGGAGCAACTGGTGCAGGTTTTTCTGAACTTAATGCGTAACGCCCAGCAGGCGGTAGACCGCCACGGCACGATCCTGATTCGCACCCGGGTCGAACGCTACGTCACCCTTTTGCATCACAAGTTTCGCCTGGCACTGCGCGTGGATGTCGTCGATAGCGGCCCGGGAATCCCCGCAGAACTGTTGCCCCGGATCTTTTTACCGCTGGTGACCAGTCGCGCTGAGGGTATGGGGATGGGACTCGCTATCGCCCAAGGGCTGGTGCGTGGGCATGGCGGTGTGATCCATTGCCACTCGCAACCTAAGGAAACGGTGTTTTCCGTTTCCCTGCCCCTCTTACCGCACCGGGAGGCATCCGCATGAAACAGGTCTGGATCATTGACGATGACCCTTCCATTCGCTGGGTATTAGAGAAAGCGCTGACCCAGGCCGAGATCCCGGTGCACAGTTTTACCGAGGCTGACAGCGCCCTGCGGGCACTGGGGCGCGAGCAACCAGAGGCCATCGTCACCGATCTGCGCATGCCGGGCCTGGATGGACTGGCTTTTCTGCGCGAGGTGCAATCGCGCTGGCCGAAACTGCCGGTAATCGTGATGACAGCGCACTCCGATCTCGACAACGCCGTCGCCGCTTTCCAGAGTGGAGCCTTTGAATATCTGCCCAAACCTTTTGACATGGACGAGGCGGTTGCCCTGGTACGGCGCGCTCTTGGCAGTCAGGCAGAACCGAGCGCTGCGGGTGTTGAGGAAAGCGATCCAGCGGAAATGATTGGCGAAGCTCCGGCCATGCAGGAGGTATTTCGTGCCATCGGTCGTCTGTCGCGTTCACAGATCAACGTGCTTATTACCGGCGAGTCGGGGGCAGGCAAGGAACTGGTGGCCAGTGCTCTGCACAGGCACAGCCCCCGCGCGCACGGACCCTTCATCGCCATCAACACGGCGGCCATTCCCGCCGAGTTACTTGAATCGGAACTTTTCGGCCATGAAAAGGGCGCATTTACCGGGGCGGTGCAGACCCGGCAGGGTC
>JAKAFG010000283.1 GCA_021818125.1 Pseudomonadota bacterium
CAGGACTTAGGAGCCACCGCACCCAATTATTGATTTATCTGGTGCGCAGTACTGGAGTCGAACCAGTGACCTTCGGCTTCGGAGGCCGACGCTCTATCCATCTGAGCTAACTGCGCGTGGGCCAGATTATAGGGAACTCGCCCCGCCGTTGTCCAACCTTTCCTGCGCAACTCCCTGAAAGTCCAGCGCCAGCCAGTACTGCTCGGTAGAGCGCGCGCGCGAGGCTTCCGGCTTGCGTACCACGATCTTCTTGAAGTCCTGGCGCAGCGCCCGGCGCAACGCCTCCGCGCCGGACCCCATAAACACCTTGATCAGCAGCGAACCGCCCGGCACCAGCCAGCGATGGGCCATATCCAGGGCCAGTTCCGCAAGATCAATGGCGCGCGCCTGATCGACGCTGGCAATGCCGGACATATTGGGGGCCATGTCGCTCATAATCAGATCAGCGCCACCCGGCAGGGCATCCCGGCAGGCGGCCAGCACCGCGTCTTCATAGACGTCACCGCAGAGCACCATGGCATCCGCCACCGGGTCCATAGGCAAACGATCCACCGCCACCAGTCGCCCCTTCCTGCCGATGAGTGGTGCCGCCACCTGCGTCCAGCCACCCGGCGCCGCGCCCACATCCAGCACCCGCATACCTGGACGGATCAGGTGATCCTTCTGCTGAATCTCCAGCAATTTGTAACTCGCGCGCGAGCGATACCCCTCCTTCATCGCGCGCTGCACGAATGGGTCCTTAAAATGTTCCTTCAGCCACTTTTCACTGGATTTACTTCTTGCCAAAACACACCTCCGGGCTTTGACCCCCGCCCTCCGCAAACGTACACTCTGCCGCTACACCATAGCGGCCCAATCAGACTGACGAGGATACCATGCTGGACGCCAAACAAAGACAAACCCTGCGTGGACAGGCGCACGCCCTCAAGCCCGTCGTCATGATCGGCGCCCACGGCGTCACCGACGGCATCCTCGCCGAACTGGAAGTCGCCATCAACGCCCACGAACTCATCAAGATACGTTTGCCCCAGGTACCCCACGACGAACGGGACGACATGGTACAGACTTTGTCCGGCGCCAGTCATGCCGACGTTGTCGGCCGCATCGGGCGCGTACTCATCCTCTACCGCCCCCGCCCGGCCGCTGCGCCCAAACGCTGATCGGTGAGCCGGTATAACTTGGCAGCCTGCCCCCGGACCGTTAGACTGTTTCTGAATCGTAACGCCGACCAACGGCCCGGAGCACACCATGGAAGAGCATGCCCCCACAGAAATCCAGATCAGCGTCGAGACGCGCTATCTGCCGGAACAGTCCAGCCCGGAGCAGGAACATTTCGCCTTCGCTTATCAAATCACACTGCAGAATAACGGCCCGCAGACGGCACAACTCCTCAATCGCCACTGGATCATTACGGACGCCGAAGGCCATATCCAGGAAGTCAAAGGGCCGGGCGTCGTCGGCGAACAGCCGACGCTGCAACCGGGGCAACGCTTCCGCTACACCAGCGGGTCCGTCCTGTCCACGCCCGTAGGCAGCATGCACGGCAGCTTCGAGTGGGTCAGCGATACCGGGGAAAGTTTTGTCGTCCCCATCCCCGCCTTTCGTCTGGCGGTGGCCACAGTCTTTCATTGAGCCGCCAGAGCCTGCAGCGCGCCTACGCGCTCTGGGCGCCCATTTATAATTCGGCGGTGCGCGCCTTCTCCGCACCCTTGCGGCAACGCAGCCTCAGCAATATTCCGCCGACGCCCTGCCGCGTCCTGGTCGATGGCATCGGCACCGGGCTGGATATCCCTTATCTGCCTGCCACCTGCGAGGCCGTCGGCATCGACCTCACCCACGCCATGCTCCGCCACGCACAAAGCCTGTCTCCCCATTTCCCGCTGATTCAGGCCGACGCCGAGGCATTGCCCTTCCCGGATGATTGTTTCGATATGGTCGTCATGCATCTCATACTCGCCGTCGTACCCCATGCCGGGCTGGCCTTCGCGGAAGCCAGCCGCGTCCTCAAACCCGGCGGCCGGATACTGCTCCTCGACAAGTTTTTGCGCCCCGGTGAACGCGCCTTCTGGCGGCGCCTGCTGGCCCCCCTGTCCGGCCCCATTGCCACCCATACCGACCTGGTGTTTGAGGACCTTCTGGCACAACGGCCCGAACTGCAGATCGTCAGCGACATACCCGCCGCTGTCGGCGGCTGGTTCCGCCTGATCACCCTGGAAAAAACGCGCGCAGCGCCCACTCGGTAGGCATCGCTTGCGACACGAGACAAAAGATGGCCCGGAGCCTTACCTGCGCTCCGGGCCATCTCCCCATCATCCATCCAAAGCGAAGGCTTAACTGCCGCCGCGCGATGCCCTTTTACGTTCATTCTCCGTCAGATAACGCTTACGGATACGAATGGACTGCGGCGTCGCCTCCACCAACTCGTCATCGGCAATAAACTCGACTGCCGCTTCCAGCGTCAGTTTAATCGGCGGCGTCAGCATGATGTTTTCATCGGAACCGGAGGCGCGCATGTTGGTCAGCTTCTTTTCCTTGAGCGGGTTGACCACCAGGTCGTTGTCGCGGGTATGAATGCCGATGACCATGCCCTCGTAGACCTTGTCGCCGGGGCTGACAAA